>CASEFE010000043.1 GCA_949287105.1 uncultured Bacillota bacterium | reverse complement strand
GAGGGATAAAAATGAAAGGTAAAAAAATTCTGACGATGATTCTTGCGGCGTTCGTCGCGTTCGGGTTTACGGGGTGCGGCACGGTATTGCAGGAATTTGACCCGAATAAGATCCAGATCAAGGTATCGCTGTATGACGGCGGATACGGGACGGCATGGCTGGACAGCGTGATCGAGGAATTTGAAGCAAAGCACGAAGGATATGAGATCGTGCCGCTGCCTTCGAAGACGGAAGAGAGCAACATTCTGAACACATTTATTGCGGGAGCGCCCTCGGCGGATATTTATTTTACGTCGGGAATCAACGGAATGCAGCAGATGATCACGGGCGGGTATTTGCTGGATCTGAGCGACGTGTACAACACGAAGGCGGACGGAGAAAGCGGAAAAACCATCCGTGCAAAATTGCAGAACGCATCCGATTACGAAACGGCGTTTTCGGCGACCGAATCTTACAAACAGAAATACCCGGGTATCTATGCGCTGCCGTACGGATATTCGATCGACGGATTTGTGTACGATCACGATCTGTTTGTGGATAAAGGCTGGCTGTATTTTGCGGATCCTTCGGATCAGTCGGTTCTGAGCGCTTTGGATGAGGCGGGGATCGAGTACACGGCGGAAGGGAGCAGGCTGAAATTTGTTTCGGCGCCGTTTCGAACCAATTATGAAGCGGGGGATTTCATACTTCGCGCGGGCAAAGACGGGAAATACGGAACATATGACGACGGACAGCCTCAAACGATGGCGGAATTTTCCGATATGATTTCCAAGATCGGATCCGCGGGATATTATTCCTTTGTTTGGAGCGGCGCTTACGTCGACTATACGGACGGTATCTGCGATGCGCTGTTGGCGCAGTACGAAGGGGTAGACAATTATAAGGCGCTCGTGCAGTCGGAAGAGGGCTACAAATATACGGGAAAAACGGCATCATTGCAAGATTATGTCATTTCGGACGAAACGGCATACCGCATGTATGAGATGGACGGTTTTTCAAAAGTGGTGAATTTCTGTAAAGACTATATTGCGACGAATTATCTGCCGGTATCCGAAAAGAACAGTACGAGCCATACGGATGCGCAGAACAACTATCTGTACAGTTACCGTTCGGACGCGCCGGACGTTGCGATGCTGATCGAAGGGATCTGGTGGGAAAACGAAGCGCGTGCCACGATGAACACATTGGGAGCGGGCAGGCGTTACGGAGAACGGGATTATCGGTTCCTGCTTTATCCTGAAATGGACGGTCAGCGCGGCATCGACGGGGAAGGAAACGGAACGGTGTTTGCGGCAACGGATACGGGTGTCGTATTTGCCTATCGTTCATCGGACGAAACGAAAAACCAGCTGATGAAAGAATTTATTGCGATGACCACGTCGGATAAAGTTCTCAAAGAGTTTACCAAGACGACGGGGGCGATGCGTCCGTTCAGTTATGAAATGTCGGATGCGGATCTTGCGGAGATGACGCCTTTCGGAAGGTTTGTTTGGGATCTGTATCAGGATACGGAAAACATATCGATCGTGCGCAAACATGTATGGCTGAATACGAGCAAGTATCAGTTCTCGTCGCGCGGGGTAACATTCTTCACTTCGGAAGTGGCGCGTGCGAACATGACGTTCGGGTATCCTGTGGAGACGTTTACGCTGCATAAGAACAGGAACGTGACGCCTTCGGAATATGTGGAAGGGATCTTGGCGCATCGTCGCGCGAATTGGAGCACATATCTTGCCGATATTGAACGGCTGACAAAGGCGTAGGAAGGGAAAGAGATGGAAAAGATCGAAGAGAAAGATGCGGCAATGCGCGGCGGCATTTTGCCGAAAAACCGAAAGCGCGGGCGTCGGTTTCTGGGTAAGAAAACGGTTTCGAAGTATGTATTCGTCGGTACGCTCATGTTTTATCCGATCCTGCTCTGGCTGATTTTTTATGTATATGTCAATTTCAATTCGATCGTAATGTCCTTTCAGAACATTGCGATCGACGGAAAGACAAGTTGGGCGGGGCTCAGCAATTTCAAAAATTTTCTGGCGAAGGCGTTTGACGGTTCCGATCAGCTTGCGATCAGTCTTCTCAATACATTGAAATACTATGTGCTGACGACGGTCATCACGTTGCCGATTTATTTCGGGGTATCCTTTTATTTTTACAAGTGCATGCCGGCGAGCCGGATTTTCCGCGCGTTCATGATGCTTCCGAGCATTGTTTCGGGGTTTATCATGGCTCTGGTTTTCAAAAAGTTTGTGGAGATCGGTCTGCCGGGGATCTGGGGCGGCATCACGGGGAAGGATCCGAACCTGTTTCCGAATCTTCTTTACGATCCCGATTTTTCCTTCGGCACCATTTTATTTTACGATATCTGGCTTTCGTTTACGGCGGGATTCATCTATTATCCGAACGCGATGCGGAACATCGATCCGTCGATCGTGGAGAGTGCAAGGATGGACGGAGCGGGGTATTGGAAAGAATTCTGGCACATCACCATGCCGCTCATCTATCCGACGTTCACGACCTTTTTTGTGTTGAGCGTAGCGGGATTTTTCGGAACATCGGGATCATTGTTGTTGTTCTATATGTATTCCGCGCCGCCGGAAACCTCCCTGATCGGGTACTATTACACGGTCATGGTTTTGGATTCGCCTACGCAGACGGGGTATCCCATTCTTGCGGCAGGCGGGCTGGTGATGACGGCGATCGCCGCTCCCTTGACTTTTCTTGTCAAGTTTCTGATGGAGCGGTACGGGCCGAACGAGGGTTGATTTATGCGAAAGATCGGGATTCGTTTGCGCCGGAAAGAAGGGCGCGAAAACAAAATACGTTACAGGCAATCCGCGGGAGCGATCGCATACGAAGTTGTGATTTTTATATTTCTGACGTTGTTCAGTATCTCCCTGGTTCTGCCTTTGCTGTGGGCGTTGATGACGGCGGGCAAGAGCGTGATGGAATATACGCTGAATCCGTTCGGGTGGCCGTCTTCGTATGATTTTTCCAACTTTACCAAAGCATGGCAGAAGCTGTATGTGGTCGTTCTTACACCCAAAGGCATGGTTCGCTACGGCGTGGACGCAATGTTTCTCAACACGATGATCCTTTCCACGTTGCCGAACATTCTCACGGTGTTTTTCACGGCGAGCATGGCATACATACTTGCCAAATACAAATTTATCGGGTCGAGGTTCTGGCATGAACTGGGGATCGTGCTGATCATACTGCCGATCATCGGAAATTTTCCTTCGACGATGCAGGTGATGAAACAGCTCGGGATCTATGACAACATGCTTCTTCTCATCTTGAAAGCGCCGGTCGGGTGTTTTTACGGAATGAACTATCTCATTTTGCGCGCGATGGTGCAAAAGCTTCCGGATGCGTACATGGAGGCGGCGCAAATTGACGGAGCGGGGCATTTCACCGTTTATTTCAAGATCATGCTGCCTATGCTGCTGCCGACGTGTTTTGTCTTTTTTCTTTTGTCGTTTATGGGCGGATGGGGCGATTATACGACGTCGCTGTACTGGCTGCCCTCGAAACCGACGCTCGGTTACGGTATGTACATATTTCAGAATCAGGCGGTGCAATACAACGCCACGGTACCCGAAATTTTATGCGGTTTTCTGATCCTGATGATCCCGACGATGCTGATGTATCTTGTGTTCCAGGATCTGATTATCAGTAAAATGCAGGTAGGCAGACTCAAACAATAGGGGGCTGTATGAGCAAAAGAAAGATATTGTATTTCTGTTTTGCGTTCGTGTTTATGATTTCTGCGGTCGCGTTCGTGTGCGGATTTGCGGCGGACGGAGCGGAGCAGGAAAGCGATGAATTGTTTTCGTATTCTTCCAATGTGCGGGAATTTGTGTGGAACAGTGATATTCCGCAAGAAAACGGCGGAGGGAACGGTATACGCATTGCGGTGCGGGATACCGATTGTGTAGTCAAATATCTGCCGGTGATCAATCTGAATGCTTTGGATTCGCAAGAGGATGCGCTGATCGGGTTTCAGGCACTGTACGGGGGCGGATACAGCGAGCTGGCCGCGGAAGGGGAAGACGCAACGATCACGTTGCGGATAACGGACATCTACGATGCGACGAATTATCTGACGGTTACGTATGAACAGGCGGAACTTCTCAGCTCTTGGAACTACTGGGAAGTGTATATGCGGGCAGGATATGGCGGAAGCGAGTGGGGAACGTTGGGAACAACGGGCACGTTTCTTATTGAGCAAGGGCACGGGCAGGCATACGGAACGGTCGTGAATACGAGTTTCTACGGGCAGAGCGAACAGCATTTTAACTGTTATTACGATGCCGAAGAAAAGTCGTTTTACGCGGTGAACAACAATACGCGGACGCTGATCATTGACCTTGACGATCCGGCGCAGGTCGGAGACGGAAAGGAATGGAAGGGATTCACGACGGGAGAAGTGTATCTGCAGCTGGAATTTCCGGACACGGTGTCGCCGAGCGCGATCGTTTTGACGGAGCTTGCCGGGCAGTCGTTTGCGGGGGCGACGTCGAGAGATACGATTGCGGACACGACGGCGCCTGCCATTCGCGTCAAGCTGGACGAGGCGCTGGGCGGTAAATTGCCGGATGCCGATATCGGCAAGACCTATCCGATCCCAGAGGCGGCGGCATACGATGTCGTTTGGGGGGAACGGGATACGGCGGTGCATGTTCTGAACGAAGCGGGAAAAGAATTTATTCCGCAAGGCGGCAGAGTTCTCTTGTCCGAAGAAGGAAATTATTTCATCGAATATACGGCGACAGACGGAAAAGATAACCCCGCGAAAACAGTTTTACCCTTCCGTGTGCGCGAAATTGCCGATCTTGGTGCGGAATTTGCGAGCGAGCCGAAAACGGCCACGGTCGGAACGCTGTACAAGATTCCCGAAATCGCATTTACGGGCGGATCCGGGCCGATAACGTATTCGGAGACGGTGAAATACGGGGATGCGGAAGTGACGACGGATGAAATGCGCCGTTTCTTCCTCGGATATGCGGAGGGCGTGACAGACATTCGCGTATCGGTGCGGGCGCGCGATTATATCTCCGAAGAGGAGAGCGTATTTGAACTGAGCATACCGGTGGAAATTTCGCCCGATCCGATTCTGACGGTGGCAGGCATGCCGCAAGCGGTGTATACGGGAAAGACGATCACCTTCCCCGCTTTTGAGGCCGTCTCGTATGCGCAGGGCGAACAGGAAGTTTCGGGCTTTATATTTGTCAACGGCACGATGCTGGGGTCGGACAGGAAATACGTCGTTCGCGAGGCGGCGGGAAGTATTCTGACGGTCGAATATATTGCGGGCGGAACGGCTGCACAGACGGTGCAAAGTTATTCGGTGCAGGTCAGAGACGCGGAAAACATCGAAGAATATTTACTGTTTGATCCGTCGGTCACGGCGGAAGTGACAAATACCTATACGGAATATACCGCAAAAAAGGAAACGGAATTGGAATATGCCAATCCTTTGGCGGCGGATTCGTTGGATCTGTTGTTCGGAATCGATCCGCAGAAGAATCATATGTCGTCGCTGGACATTGTATTGACCGATTCTCTGGATCCGGAAATCGAGCTGTTTTTGCGGTTTACGCCGCATGAAACGGATGCGTCGGGAAGCTGGCTTTCCGTGAACGGCAATGAAAAAGCCGTCCGCACGGACGGATCGTTCGGCAATGAAAATCAGTTTCACATTGTGCTGCGGAACAGACAGGCGGCGATAACAAATGCGACAGGCGATGTCCTTACGGTTTTGAGCCGATGCGCAAGCGGCGAGCGGTTCAGCGGATTTATAAGCGGAGCGGTCAAACTTTCCGTTCGCATAAACGGCGTGACGGGCGAGAGCGGGGTAAGGATCTATCGGATCGGAAACCAGACGTTTTCGCAATACGGAATTTCGGCGGGCATGTCGGCGCAGCTCGTATACGATGGTGACATTGTGCACAGCCACATTTCGATCGGAGAAGAGATCCTGATCCCTGCGGCGCGCGCGTACGACGTACTGGATTTCAATTCGCAGGTAAGGGTATCTTTGATCGCACCGTCGGGAGACGCAGTCTATGACCGTATCCGGGCAGACAGAACGCTTCTGTTCAGGACGGCAGAGTACGGGACATACGTCGTGCGGTATCATGTGGAAGATGCGAGCGGAAACAGAGATGAGATTGAGTTTTACATTGACGTATACGATCGCACGCCGCCCGAAGTTGTATTGAACGGCAGTGTAGCCGAAGAATTCAAGCGAGGGGATACGCTAAATATACCGACCGTTTCAGTCGTGGATGACAGGGACGGGATCAATTGCAGCATATCCGTGTATCTGGTGGGGATACGGTATGAATCGGTCGCAATGGGCGACAAGGTGAAGCTGAACGAAGCGGGCAGATTCAGACTTTTGTATTATGTTTCCGATTCTTCGGGAAACGTGACGACATTGTGGTATAACATACGGGTGAAATAATGGGGAAAGTATTGAAAAAATGTGCATATTTGTTGCTTGCGCTGGTGATTTTGGCGGGAATTTTTTCGGGATGCAAAGGAAAGAGCGGTGAATCGAATACCGTCCGCGAGATCGTTTCGCAGGGGAAAAGCGAATATAAAATCGTCATCGGTGCAGAGAGCGGGGAATGTACGGGTTTTGCGGCGGAAGAGTTACAAAACTTCATTGAACGTGCGGCATCGGTGCGCTTAGAGATCGTCGAGGATACGGCATTGTCGGAAGGAAGTTCAGGCAAATACATATCGGTCGGGGATACGGTTCTGTTTGACAGTGCGTCGTTGGATGCAGAAAAGCTCGGAAAGGACGGATTTGTTCTTCGCACGGACGGGGACAACGTGCTGATCTGCGGCATGCGGGAACGGGCGACGCTGTACGGAGTCTATGATTTTTTAGAAAAGTATGTGGGCGTGCGTTTTCTGACGGATGACTACACTTTTATCCCGGAAGTATCTAAGATTTCGGTGTCCGATCTGAACGAAACGGAGGTGCCGGATTTTGAGATCCGCAGTTACTGGACGACGGAAACGCAGCGGGATCCGCTGTTTGCGGCGCGCCGCAGGACGGTGACGGTGTGGAACTTTTCCGATGAAAAATACGGCGGCGGACTGTACGACGATTTTTACAACGACGGGCACAACGTATTGCGACTTCTCGGCGAGGCGGGTACGACGTTTGAAGCACATCCCGAGTGTTATGCGTCCATAAACGGAGAGCGTAAAAATCTGGATATTTGCTGGACGAACGGAGTGACGGACGACGGAGAGCTGGATGAAAGCATGTCCGTTTCAACGGCGAAATCGCTCATCGAGGGAATCAAAGCGCGCTGTGATCTGTATCCGACGGTGGAATATTTCATGATCGCGCAGGAAGACAGCCAGAACAATATCTGTACATGCAGCCGTTGCAACGCGGTGCGTGAAAAATACGGATCGTACAGTTCGGCGATGATACGGATGATCAATCTTGTGGCGCGCGAAGTACAAACGTGGGCGGACAGTGAACGTGGCGGCCGACCGATCAACATTGTTACGATGTCGTACGAATATTCCGAACAGCCTCCTGTCCGGCAGAACGAGAAAGGGGAGTACATTCCGACGGATGCGCAGGTCATTCCGGAGCCGAACGTATACGTGCAGTTTGCACCGCTTCGGGCGGGCAACCTTGCGTATGCGCTCAACGATCCGTTGCAGGATGCGTCCACGGTCAACAATCTTGCGGGCTGGCTGTCTTTGACGAATAACCTGTTTTTGTACACGTACACGACAAACTTTGCCAATTATCTTTGGTATGTACCCGATCTTTTGCCGATCGGGCAGAACATCCGCTATTTTCGGGATCTGGGCATCAGCCAGGTGATCTGTGAAGGCGGAGAGCAATATCCGGATATCTGGCAGGCAGAATTGCGCGCGTACATTTATACGCAGATGATGTGGGATGCGGATCTGGATCCGATGACGCTGGCAGAAGAATATTTCAATAAGTTGTGCGGCGCATATGCGGATGAAGCTTTGCAGTTTTTGTATCTGATGGAAGATTCGCTGAATGAGACCAAGCAGACAGCCGGAAAGGACTTTTTGATGCGCGGCTTTGAATGGATCACGGGGAGTGCGACCAATTATAAGTACAATCCGGTAGCGGTTCTGGAAAGGGCGGCATCGATCGCCGAAGATGCGGCGGCGCGTGCGGCGGAGGATCCTGCTTTGGAAGAGGCCGACAGGGAAAGGATCGTAAGGTTGTTTGAAAACATGTCGCTGACGCCGCGGGTGATGATCCATTGCAATTATACATCGTATTACAGCACGGCAGGCTGGAAAGCATTTGCCTATGAACTGTACGAAGACCTGGAAAGTTTTCGGTATCTCGATATACTCAAAGGATTCAACTGTTATTTTACGGATTTTTCGTGAGGAGTGAATATGGTCATTTTTGAAGAAGGAAGGACAAAATATTCCATACTGTTGCCGCAGAAAGCAGGGGAATGCCTTGTGTATGCGGCAAAAGAGTTGCAAAAGTTTATCAAGGCCGTTTCGGGGGCGCAGATTCCGATTTGCAGGGAAGGGCGCACTCCCGCGCCCGAAAAGGTGATTTCTCTCGGGCAGACGAAGCGCATAGAACAGGCAAAAATCGCGCCGTGCGCGGAAGGCAGAAAGAAAGATACCTTTCGGATTTTGGGCAGCGGCGAAGATATTTTTATCATCGGCAACCGTGATCGCGGCACGCTATACGGGGTTTACGAATTTTTGGAAAGGTATCTTGGCATACGGTTTGTAACGCGGGACTGCACGCATATACCGCACATGGCGCGTCTGGAAATCGAGTCTCCCGCGATCCTCGAAGAGCCCGCGTTTGCGATGCGCAGCTATTGGACGAAGGACACGCAGGATTATCCTGCATTTGCGGCGCGGATGCGGAGCGTAACGGTGTGGAATTTTGCGCCGGAAAAATACGGCGGAAGTTTGTATACCGATTATTATGCGGACGGGCACAATGTTCTATTGTTGACGGAAGCAGAGAAAAATTTTGAGGCGCATCCGGAATGTTTTGCCATGATCGGGGGCGAGCGGACAAAGCTGGATATTTGCTGGACGAGCGGAATCAAAGATGACGGAACGTTGGATGAAAGCCAGGAAATTTCGGCGGCGAAGCTGCTCATCGAAGGGATCAAAGCGCGGATCCTGGAACAAAAATACGGACCGGAAACGCAATATTTTATTATCATGCAGGAGGACAGCCGAAACAATATCTGTACCTGTCCTCGGTGTCAGAAAATCTATGAAAAGTATGGAAAACGGCACAGCGCGCAGATCATTCGGATGCTGAACGTGGTGGCGCGCGAGATCGGGAAATGGTCAAAAGAGACACAGGGCGGAAAGGAATTCAAATTTATCACGACGGCGTATATGTACAGCGAGTTTCCGCCTGTCACGCAAGGTCAAGACGGCAGTTTTGTGCGGGCGGACGATCAGATCGTACCCGACAAAAACGTGTACATACAGCTGGCGTCGGTGAACAACGACAATAAATGTTATTCCATCGACGATGCGCGGCAGACAAAGGAATGGAAATCGGTGTTGGGCGGCTGGCGTTCGCTTACGGACAATCTGCTTCTCTATGAATACACCACCAATTTCAACAATTATCTTTGGTATCATCCCAACCTGCGGGCGCTGGCGGGAAATATCCGGTACATGAAGGAACATTTCTCGGATGCGCTGATCACCTTTGAGGCGGGGGAGATGTTTGACGGGCTCTGGCAGGCGGAGCTTCGCACCTACGTATTTCAGAAACTGATGTGGAATCCGCAGTTATCGCCCGAGCCGCTCATCGAAGAATTTTGCCGTCTGTATTACGGGAAATATGCCGAGACGGTACTCGGCTATATCGGGGCGATGGAAGCGCGTCTTGACCGATTGGAAGAAGAACAGGGAGCTTCCTTTCATATGCTGTGCGCCGATCACGAAAAGGTTCGCACGCTCAACTATAAGAATTTTCCGGCGGAGTTTTTGCAAGACTGGGTAAAAAAGCTGGAAAATGCGCGCGAAGCGGCGGCAAAAGACGAAACGCTGACGAAGCGGGAACGAAAAATTCTGCATAAGAGGCTTACGAATGTACTTTGTACCCCGAAGATGATGCTGCATTACAACTACAACGAATATTTCGGAAATTTTGCGCACAATCCGCCGGCGGTGCGCGCGCAAAAGCTGAAAGAAAAGAATGATTTTCTCATTTCGTTTGCGAAAGATATGCGGGAAATCGACTGTCTCGATTATCTGATCAATTATTTCAGCTATATTTGCTGAAAACAAGGCGAGGAGGGAAGGATGAAACGGAAATTTTTTGCGGCGGCTGCCATGGTTGCGATGCTGTTTGCGATCGGGGTTATGGTCGGCTGTAACGAAAAGAAAAAAGAGGAAACGTACCGATTGGTTGCGGAGCAAACCTTTTACACGGTCAGTCTGAACGAATCGTTTACGATCCCGGAAATTTCTTTACTGAAAGGGGAAGAAAAAGTAGAAAACTGGGAAGCATCGTATCTTGTGAAGGCGCCGGACGGGAGCGAATCGGCGGCGGAAGGAAGTTTTGTGCTGGATCAGGCAGGGGACTGGACGCTGACCGTGACCGTTAAAGGCAAGCTGAAAGCGGAGCCTTTTGTGATACGGATTTTATGCCAGGATCTTCGCACGCAGGCGGCGCCGCAGGATGTAGCCGTCGATTGGCAGACGGGAAAGATCACGTTCAGCGAAGAGGAAGGGGCGACCTATCTTCTCTATGTAAACGGGACGGAAAAGGGAGCCGTGAAATCGGGAGATAAAATCGCGGCGCAGCTTTCGGCGGGAAAAAATGAAGCATGGATCGTAGCGGATGCACGGACGGGCTATCTTTTGAGCGGGCCGAGCAATACCGTACAGATCGAAAAGCTTGCAAAAATCGAAGACCTTGCATTGCAAGGCGGAAAGATCGTCTTTACGGAACAAGCGGGCGAAACCTATATTCTCTTCAATGCAGGGGAAAATCTCGGAAAGGTACAGAGCGGGCAGGACGTGAGCGATCAGATTGCGGAAGGTAAGACGAACATCTTTACGGTGGTTACGAGCGCGCGTGACGGAAAGTTGGAAAGCGATCCGAGCAATGCGGCGTTGGTGACCTATCATGATCGGATCGAAGACATGAATATTTCGTCCAAGGGAATTCTCTCATTCGGAGCGAGATCGGGATTTTCGTATGCGCTGTGGACGGAAAACGGCAAAGAAAAGTCGCTTATAAAAGAAAGCGTGCAGGCGAAGGAAGACATATCTTCCGTTCTGAACGTACTGCCGGGCGGAAGGAACGAGTTATATATCCGCGTGCAGGCGATCGGGGAGAATACGTATGTATCGGCAGAAAATGAAGAGAGCTTGTCCTGTCCGATCATAAAATCGGAAGGGACGGGCGCGTTTGACATCGATGCGGAATATTGTATTTCGTTTACCGAAGAAGAACATTTCGAATACAGGCTGTACATTGACGGAGTCAGCAGCGGCATCGTACACGACGGAGAGGATATATCCACACGGTTTACGCAGATCGGGCAGGCGGAAGTAAATCTTAGCTGCGGCGCGACCGAAGACGGCTACTGGGGATACGGCGAAGGTGAGGTCAAGACGCTGCAAGTACCCAAATTTACCAATCTGTATTTTACGGCTTCGGGCGGCGGGGCAGACACGTTGGCGGCGCAAAGCTACGAGGTGCACGGCTGTAATATTCAGGGAGTGGCGCTTCGCGGCAGCCGTACGGATGTATTCCGCTTTGCGGAACCGATCGAACTTGATAACCCGTCGGATTCCGCTCTGTTCACATTCCAGGCGGTGCCCGTTGCGAACGCGTTTCAGCTGAACACGCTGTCGATTCGGCTGATCGACATGAACGATGCGGAAAATTATGTTACCATCCGATTCTGGCACGGAAAAGACAACCATGCGAACACGTTTGCGGTCGCAGGCGTGGGGACGCAGCTGTATGGGTATCATAACGGTGTACTGAGCGACACGATCGGCAACGATCTTTACTGGCACGGCGTTTCGCTCGACAACTATTATCCGTTTATAGACGCGACACAGACGTATTCGGTTAGCAATATTTCCTTCCGCTATGATTATGCGGAGAATGCGGTGTATGTCGTGTCGGGCACGGAAGTAAAGGTTTTAGACCTCGACGACGATCTGTTCGAAGCGGGGATCGTGTCGAGCCGCTGGGGCGGGTTTTCGTCGAGCCGCGTGTATGCGGAGATAGAATTTACCGAGGCCAAGGGAGTTTCGGAGATCATCGTATCCAAGTTGGGAGAATTTGATTTAAGCGGAAAGACGGTCGTACAAAACTTTATACCGGTTGAAGCGGAATTTGAAAATTTTGCGAGCGAGAGCATTCAGTCGTTTACGTTGGGGCTGCAATCGCAGGAAATTTTGGCGCCGTCGGGTACGCAAGAAAATATTGAGATCACGGCGGAATCGGAAGAAGATTTTGCGGTTAAACTGATCGGAGAAAACCAATTCCGTTTTGAATGGCAGGGAGCGGTCAAAGGCAGCAAGC
The DNA here is from genome assembly GCA_949287105.1 of uncultured Bacillota bacterium. Lineage (GTDB taxonomy): Bacteria > Bacillota > Clostridia > Christensenellales > Borkfalkiaceae > Borkfalkia. Next base: position 6,603 of record CASEFE010000043.1, on the reverse strand, counting down.
TCGTTCTGCCGGCGGGAACGGTATTTCGGGCAAGTACGGGCGCACTGACGTTGAAAAATGAAATTTCTTTCTATTGTAACGGAACAAAGTGGATCCGTTCGGAAAATTTTGAAAGCGACGCACTTATTTTCCAGATGGTCCATTCCGGAGACAGTACGTTTGTGACCTTGAAGTTTTCTTATCTGAACGGCACAAAACCGATCTCGTCGGACGACGTTGCCGCGTGGCCGTATGTGGATTTTGAATCAAAGCAGGCGATGGCGAGCTGTCAGTTGCCGGGAATGGCGGAGGCTGCCGCGATCTATGTTCGTTTCAACTTTGCGGGCGTTTCCGAAGGGGAACAGGTGACTTTGCAAAAGGGAGACAGGTTTGCGTTCGGTGAATTTTATTACACCTTGCGCGATGACATCGTTTTGAATTTCAGAGGCGGGCAATGGGAATATGCGGTGCCGTCGGGACAGGTAAGCTATGCGGGCTGGAATCGGGAAGCGGATAACTCGGTGTCGGTACGGGTAGCCGTCGGTGCGGGCGCGCAGGAAATTCCGCCCGAAGGCGGAAACTGGAGTTATCTGAGCTATTTCTCCTTTGCCGATCAGGATATGGTGGAATACGTGCAGATAGCGCAGGCGCATTACGAAGGCGAGCAGAATATTTTGCGTTTCTATATCCGATTCAAGAGCACGGCGCAAACGGACGGAGCGATTTTCACCTTACAGGCAAACGACGTATTCAGGGCATACAATTTTGATTATGTCCTTGTGGACGGCGCATCTTTCCGGTATTCGGCAGCGTCCGGAAACTGGGAATATATAGAGGAAACCAAATAAAAAATATAGGAGGAAAAAGAAATGAAAAAAAGAAGTTTGGTGGTGTTGGCGATTGTGGCATGCGTGCTGTTTTTGGCGACGGCAGGTGTAGTATTGGCGGAATGGCTTACGGGGAACAAGAAGGTATCGGGGAACACGATCACGACGGGAGAGGTCGTGACGGTGGATCTTTCCAAGACAAGCGATGCAACCGCGCCGATCGGGCCGGGGGGAACGGCCACGTTTGTATTCAAGATCGAAATTGAAAACTCCGAGGAAAAATACGATTTGCGCCTGACCGATCTTGCCGGTATCACGGAGACGGAAACGCTGAAATACAGTGCCTGGACGGTGGCGGTCAACGGCGGAAGCGGAGCGGCGCTGGCGGACGGTATGACGCTGATCACGGACGCCAAGACGGCGGAAGAGGTGACGATCGCGCTGACGTTGAGTGAAAGCGCGCCGGCAGACTGGGCGTCGCAAAACATAACATTCAGCCTTGAACTTACAAAGCAGGCGGCATAATGCGAACGGAGGAAAGGCTATGAAAAAGATAGCGGCATGCAGTATATTATTGCTGCTCGTATTGTTGTTTGCGATCGGCTGCGATACGCCGAAGAAACAAGAAAAGCCGCTCGAACTGTCGTTTGACAAACAGACCGCGTATTTTACTTCGACGACGGAGCTTTCCCCGATCGACGGGGAAACGCCGACGTCGGGGGATGCCGTCGAACGTGCGACGGTCATTCTGACGGCATCGGAGTCGGTTCGTATGCGGCTTGTGATGACGCGGACGGGCGAAGTGAAGGTATCGGGGCTTTGCGTCCGAGTAAACGGGAACACGGTATCGGAATTTGAAGATACGCTTGTTCTGTACACGTCTGCGAATGCGGAACAGCGCGCCGAGGTGACAATCGAACTTTGGCTGAAAGCGAATACGCCCGCAACAGAGGCGGGAAAGACGATGGCTTTCGAGCTGACACTGGAATACGAGGGCTGAGGTGAGAGCGATGAAAAAAACATTGGTATGGATCATTCTGAGTCTTTTTGTCGCGGTGATGGCGACGGGCGCGACGCTTTTCTGGCGGCAAGGCAACGAAAAAGTGGCGGAAAACGGCGTTTCGACGGTAAAGTGGGGCGAAGCGGCGTATTCGTCTTTTGAAAACAAAAAAGATCTCGGCTTTGCCCTGACTCTTTCGGGAACCGTGCTCGAACCCGCGGCAGGGGAAGAATCGGTTACGGTGACGGGCGGCGAGGGAGTAGAAAGCGTGACGCTTTTATCTGCCAACGTATTTGACTTTACTTTTACGGCGCCGCAGCAAGGTTTGCGGGTACGTTTGCCGCAAGGCACAAAGTTTTCCAAGACGAACGGGGATTTTGTGACGCTGACCGAATCGCTGACGTTTTATTACAGCGGACAGGACTGGTTATATACGCCCGAATACGAAAAAGATCTTCTGATCGGAGTGGGGGTACTTGCGGGCGAATCTTCGACGAGCTTTGTTACCTTGCAGCTGGACTATGATGCCGGCACAAAGCCGATCGACGTTTCGCAGGTGGCAGCTTGGCCGTATGTGACGTTTGAAACGGAGCAGCCCATAGGAAACGCGCAGCTTCCGGGCAGAGCAAGTCCTGCGTCCATTTTTATTCGGTTCAATCTGTCGGTGGAGGCAGAGGAGGGTACGACACTGACCTTCCGCCAGGGTGACCGCTTTGCTTTCCAGGAATTCTATTATGAACTCAAATACGATGTCGTTTTGCAGTACACGGCGGGAGCATGGAAAGCGACGATGGACTTTGATTCGGACAATCTGACTTTTGCAAGCATTCACTCGGGCGATGCGACGAATGTGGTATTGAAACTCGCCTATGAAAGCAAGGCGAATGTCATAGGCGCCGAACAGGTGGCGGCGTGGCCGTATGTGTCATTTGAAACGTCGCAGGCGCTGGCAAGCTGTCAGCTTCCGGGTATGGCGGAAGAAAATTTCATATATGTGCGGTTCAATCTTTCCGACGTATCGGAAGGAACGGAATTGTTGTTTGCGGCGGGTGATCGCTTCGCATTTGACGAATTCTATTATACTTTGAAAGAGGATATACATCTGAAATTTACTTCGGGCGCATGGCAGAGAGTTCTTCCGAGCGGCAGCGTTTCGTATGAAGCGTTCAATCCCGATGCAAACAATGCCGTCTATATACAGTTCCGTCTTGGGGACGATGCGAAGGTGTTGGCGGTTTCGGAGCCTTGGGAGTATCTGGATTTCAGTCAGCTGAACAATGCCGAAATGCTGTATTCGGTACAGCTTGCGCAGGTGTTGGAGTATCAGGGAAATACCTTTTTACGGCTTTATTTCAAGTTCCAGGATGGCGTGAATACGGAAGGCGCTCAATTTACGCTGAAACAGGGAAATGCCCTTTGTGTCTACGATTTTAATTATGTTCTGGATGCGGACATCACGTTTGTCTATTCGGAAGCGGATGGCGTATGGAGTCCTGCGGCTTAAAATTACATAAAAAATCCCCCGTGCGGCGATGCCGCACGGGGGATTTTGAAAGTTAAAAAAGAATTTTTGTTCATTTTTTTATGGAAAGACCGATAAGAAAAAGAACAAAAAGTCAACGCCCGTCTTTACAGTATCGGATTCGTATGTTACACTGAATGAAAAACGAGGATGAAAAAGCGACGAGGGGAGCTATGGCGTGGTATAAAAAGATTGCGGCGGTAATATTCGGTTTTTTAATGTTGGCGGCGGTCGCTTGCGGCGGCGGAGAAAAAAATCCAGTGAATGCAGACGATTCGGTTTTTCCGTTTGACGATCCGCAGACGGTCGGTTTGGGTTATGGATCGACAACGATGGAATATCCCTTTGCGGAATCAAAAAATTACATGCAGATTTATGTAGGGAACAGTACCAAGGAAGAACCTGCTTTTACTTATACCGTAGACGGGGCGCTCACCGTGACGGTGAACAGTACGCTCGATGGTTTTACGCAGATCTGTTTCCGCATATACAGCACGGAATTTGATTCGTATGCGGCGGGAACGCCTGTGCGCGTCAGTATGCAGCTCAAAATGGATCCGGCCATGTCGTCCTATGTATTTATGGGTTACAATGATGCCGGCGGTACGGAGGCGCACAATACAAAGCTGCCCAAAACGGGAAATTTTTCGGAAGTGGCTTTTGATACGGCCATTGAAACGTCGTCCGGATTTTATCGGAACAATTACAACAGCGGAAACCAAAAAAACGTGATGTTTATGTTTGTGCGCATAGGCATGGGCGAAGTTTTTTCGATCGACTCGATCACGTTTACATTTTCATAAATAAGGATAAAAGTCCAAAAAAAGAGACCGCGTGGCGCGGTCTCTTTTTCATACTGCAAGAGAAAATTATCTTGACAGGCTCGGTGATTTTTTTTATAATAGAATGAAAGGATAAATGACAACCGCATCAGTCTGCGGCGATCGGAATAGGGTCCGATCGGGAGAAGAAAGATGGTAAAAATACCGAAAATCAAATTAGCGAAAATTCCGCAGGAAGACTTTACAGACGCATTTCAGACTTTGGAAGAATGCCGTATCGACACAGTGCCCGTGAAAGGGTTCCAATATCCTTTTTTTGCGCCGGGCGGGCAATACGGGCCGGACTGGTGGAACATTGATTCCTCGCTTGCATTGCGCGGATATCGGTGGAAAGACCGCAAGTTTGCGGAAAATTCCTTACGGAATTTTTTCGGTGTACAGAGAGAAAACGGAAGGATCCCGCTGTACAGTTACGACCATGTGCATCCGTACGATGAAGACATCAGTTCGCTTCCCAAACTTTTGACGGTGGCGTACCGTTTTGCGGCGGAGAGCGACGACGAGGAATTCGTGCGCGACTGTTATAAGCTGATCACGCGGTATCTCGATTGGTGGATGCAATTTCGCAGGGACAAAGAGACGGGGCTTGTGAGCGCGGTATTTGAAGAGACGTTTGTTCCGTATCTCAGCAAATCGGGAGAGCGGATCGCGGTGGACACGAATGTGGAGATCGTGGTGGGCTTAAAGTGTGCGGCGGCATTGGCAAAGCGTTTGGGAGACGGGAAAGCAGAAGAAAAATATCTCATGTTAAAGCAGGAATTTTCCGATGCGATCAACCGTTATTTATGGGATGAAGAAAAGGGCGCTTATTATCCGTATCTTCTGAAAAGCGGACAGCACGAAAACTTTTTGATGGCATCGACGTTTTTGCCGCTTCGGGAAGGGATCGCGCCGAAAGAGAGGGCGGAGCGCCTTGTGTCTTTGCTTTTGAGCGATGCGTTCGGATGGGATACCTATCCTGTCTTTTCCGCATCGCGTTTCGATCCGCAGTTTACGGTTACGGAAGGGCCGTATCAGTTCAATGCGAGTTGGAGCGGAAGCGTTTGGAGCTTGTTGAACGAAGGGATCGTACAGGGCCTGAAAGACAGCGGCTACACGGAACTTGCCGCGACGCTTGCCTACCGCACGGTACAGGAATTCAACGGCAAATATTTTGAATTTTTGCAGCCCTTTGACGGTTCGGGGCAAGGTGTCAAGCGGTATGCGTGGACGGCATCGCAGTATATACAGCTCATTGTGGAAGAAATTTTCGGCATCGAAGCGGACGCGGCGACAAAGACGGTCAAGGTTCATCCTTTGCTGTGCGAGCAGCTGCGGCAGGGCGAATTGTCCGCCGAAGGCGTAATGCTTCCGGACGGCGGCACAGTTTCGGTGTTCATCAAAGACGGCAAGGTCAACGCCGTCGCGGAAAATACGGCATACAAAATAGAAAAATAAGAAACCAATATAAAACGGCGGCCTCTCCCGAACCCGGGAGAGGCCGCCGTTTGTATTTAAGGAAAACGATCGTTTTTTGCTCTTTTCAGTTTTCGAGAAGGGGAGTAAAGTCGAAATAATGCGAAGAAACCGCTTTATTAAAGGAGGTGGTGGGCTGAGAATTTTTTTTGCGGTATGCGCTGGGTGAAATTCCGTATTTTTTTGTAAAGTTGAGATAAAAGGTGCCCGAAGAAGGAAAGCCGGACATAATCGCAATATCGCCCAAGGTCATTTTAGTTGTAACGAGCGTTTTTTCTGCCTGAATCAGCCGAAAGTCGTTGATGGTTTCCAGAACGGTCTTTCCGAACTTCTTTTTGAAGAGCCGTTGCAGATACGAGGGCGAAATCCCGATTTCTTTGGCAAGATAACTGACGGACAGTTTTTCGGTGATTTTATCCTGAATGAGCAACACACATTTTTTGATGTAGTGATTGCTCTGCGGAACAATGCGGTTCATGCCGCATTTGCAGATAGCGAGCAGCAATCTTTGCAGGAGAATGGTATATTCGATCTCGAAATAGCAATTCTGATTATGGTTGAAATAGTCGAAAGAAATGGCGGAAAGCTGGTGCAAGATGTTGAAAACGTCCTGCGTGTCGGTAAAGCTGAGCCTATCGGGTGATTTTTCGATCAGCTTTACGGCATCCGGAAATTCCGAAAGAAAGGTTTTTTTCCGCAAGAATTGCCAGACATTCGGTTCGTTCATAAATTCGAGTTCGAGAACGTAAAAATCGGTCGGATCGGATTTGGAGACTTGCAGGTGTTTTGTGTGCGGCGCAATGATCCCGAACTGGCCTTTGGACAAGTAAAAACTTTCTTTTTTCTGTTCCGATTGCGATTCAAAATAAATTTGCAGACTGCCTGAACGAACATAGACAAATTCCATGGTGTTGTGGCTGTGCCACTGCATTTCAGGTTTATCGGCCTGCCAGGTTTCGTGTACGCTGACGATGGGAT
>CASEFE010000042.1 GCA_949287105.1 uncultured Bacillota bacterium | reverse complement strand
GTAGACGAGGCCGGTATGGTCATATGCCTCTTTGTCGACAATTTTAGCCACATAGTCTTTAAGCTTTGCGCGATCGAAATCGGGCACTGCGGCTTTGATATTATCGAACATTTCGCAAACCTTTATGTTGGCGCCGCCATGCTTGGGGCCTTTCAAAGAACCGAGCGAGGCAGCTACCGAAGAATATGTATCCGTTCCGGAAGAGGTGACCACATGGGTAGTAAAAGTGGAATTGTTTCCGCCGCCATGTTCCGCATGCAGAACGAGGCACAAATCAAGTACTTCGGCTTCGAGTTCGGTATATTTACAGTCTTCACGCAAAATATACAGAATGTTTTCGGCACACGAAAGTTCTTTTTGCGGCTTGTGAATAAACAGAGATTCTTCCGAATTGTAGTAGCGATAGGCTTTTTGTGAATAGACGCAGAGAAGAGGGAACTGCGCGATCAACTGTAACGACTGGCGAAGAACATTCTTTTTGGAAATATCATCGGGTTTGGGATCGTAAGGATAGAGGGCGAGAACGCTTCTGGCAAGCATGTTCATCATATCTTTGGAAGGGGCTTTCATGATAATATCACGCACAAACGAAGGCGGCAGAGTGCGAAAATCGGCAAGGATCTCGCAGAATCGTTTCAGCTGACTTTGTGTGGGCAGATGTCCGAATAAAAGAAGGTAAGTTGCCTCTTCGAAATCGAAGCGCTTTCCCTTGGCGCCTTCCACAAGTTCGCGGATGTTGATGCCGCGATAATACAGCTGACCGTCCATGGGAACCTTGTTGCCGTCCTTATCTTTTCCGAACGCCAGAATTTCTGAAATTTCCGTCAGACCGCAGACAACGCCGTTGCCGTTGACGTCACGAAGGCCGCGTTTGACGTCGTATTTTTCGTACAGTTTCGGGTTGATCACGTCGCTTTTGCTGGCCATTTTGGTCAGTTCTGCAAAATCCTGGGAATATTTTTGGTATTTTTTAACAATTTGTTCGCGAATCTCCATATAGTTCATGCTGTACCTCCTTCAAATACGCAAAAGGAAATGAATCGGCTATTCCGATACTTAATTATATGTACAGTCTAACACAAGGCATAAAAAAAGTCAAGAATATAAAAACAGAGTTTTGTAACTGCCTGCAGGACGTATTTTTTGTTTACATTTTTGAAATGTTTTGAAATTCTATAAAGATTTTACTGAAAAGATGCCTAACAATGCTTCGGGGAAAGAGTGAAATTTTTGATCATAAAACTGCGCCTTTCGTGCAAATTATTCAAAAATGAAAACCAGAAAAAATGTTGAGCGAAAGTATTGAAAAATTATTGGCATTGTGATAAAATAAAAGTGTTGATTATTTATAATACGGGTGAGTAGTGCCCGATGATGATTTTGGGAGGTAAGTTTCATTGGCTAAGAAGATCGATGTTCCTTTTAACGGAACAAAAGAGCAAGAAGAGCGCCTCAAAAAGGAACTCGTTGCCCTCAGAAAAGAGCATGGCGGGAAAGGGCTGATGATTGCATCGTTGCAGAAAGCGCAGGATATATACGGGTATCTCCCCGAACCTGTGCAACAGATGATCGCGGATGAATTGGGCGTGTCGCTGGCGGAAGTATACGCAGTTGCGACGTTCTATGCACAATTTTCGCTCTATCCGAAGGGGCAGTATAAAATAGGCGTTTGCTTGGGTACGGCGTGCTACGTAAAGGGCAGCGGCGATGTGTATAAAAAAATCTGCGAAACATTGAAGATCGAAGGCGGGCAGTGCACCGATGATCTGAAATTTTCATTGGATGCGACGCGCTGTATCGGCTGTTGCGGTCTGGCGCCCGTTATGACGGTCAATGACGATGTATACGGCAAGGTCAAGCCGGAAGAGATCGAAGGAATTCTGGCAAAGTACAACTGATATGCGGGAACTCGCACTCAATATACTCGACATAGCGGAGAATTCTCTTGCGGCGGGAGCGAAGAGAATAGAGATTCTCGTATCTGCAGATTTTGAGCGGGATCGCTGTGTGATCGAAATCCGTGATGACGGTTGCGGTATGGATGCGGAAATGCTTGCCCGTGTAACTGACCCGTTTACGACGACGCGTACGACGCGCAAGGTAGGAATGGGAATTCCGCTTTTTAAGTTTTCGGCGGAGAGTGCAGGCGGAAGTTTTACGATCCGTTCTAAAAAGGGAAAGGGCACCGAAGTCAGGGCAGAATATCAGATCAGTCATGTGGACAGAATGCCGCTCGGCGATTTTGGCGGCGTGGTATTGCAGCTTGTCACGATGAATCCGGGCGTAGATTTTTTGATCCGTGCGGAAAACGGAGAATGCAGCGGTAAGCTGGACACGTGTGAAGTGCGCGAAATATTGGGGGAAAATATTTCCTTTACTCTTCCCGAAGTGCGTGCGTTTCTGAAAGAATATATACAGGAAAATTTAGTGGAGATTTTTGGAGGTAGGTTATGAAAAGTTTGGAGGAACTCAGGGCTTTGCGCGAAAAGATGAAGTCGCAGACGGACAATCGAAGCGTAGCCGGCTCTGATGAAACGGTGATAAAGGTGGGAATGGCGACGTGCGGGATCGCGGCGGGCGCACGTCCCGTTTTGGACGCTTTGCTCGACGAAGCTGACAAACGTCATCTGCACAATGTGAGCATATCGCAGACGGGATGCATCGGAATGTGCAGGCTCGAACCCATCGTTGAGATATTCAAAGACGGGCAAAAATACACTTATGTACATATGACGGCGGAAAAGGCACGCAAAGTCATGAACGATCATGTCGTAAACGGGAATCCCTGTAAAGAATTCCTGGTCGGCGAGAATTAAGGGCGGAGGATTACAAAGTACATGTTCAGATCGCATATCCTTGTTTGCGGAGGTACGGGATGTACTTCCGGCAATTCGATGAAAATATACGATGCACTCGTGGAACGCATCAAAAAAGAAGGGCTGGAAAATGAAGTGCATGTCACCAAAACAGGTTGTTTCGGCCTGTGCGCACTCGGTCCTATTATGATCGTTTATCCCGAAGGTGCTTTCTATTCGCAGGTAAAACTGGAAGATGTGGATGAGATCATCAACGAACACATCATCAAGGGCCGTATCGTGACGCGTCTTCTGTATAAAGAGACTGTATCGGAAGACGGCGGCATCAAAGCCTTGAACGATACCAATTTTTATAAAAAGCAACATCGTGTGGCATTGCGTAACTGCGGCGTCATCAATCCTGAAAAGATTGAGGAATACATCGCTTATGACGGTTACGAAGCGCTCGGAAAGGTTTTGACCGAGATGACCCCGCAGGATGTCATCGATGTGATCTCCAAATCGGGACTTCGCGGCCGTGGCGGCGCAGGATTCCCTACGGGCAGAAAGTGGCAGTTTGCCAAAAATTCTCCCGGAAACAAAAAATACGTTTGCTGCAATGCCGACGAAGGCGATCCCGGCGCATTCATGGACCGTTCGATCCTGGAAGGCGATCCGCATGCCGTCATCGAAGCAATGGCGATTGCCGGGTATGCCATCGGTGCGGATCAGGGTTACATTTATATCCGTGCAGAATATCCGATCGCAGTGCAGCGCCTTTCCATCGCGATCAAGCAGGCTCGCGAATACGGCTTTTTGGGTAAAAATATATTTAATTCCGGATTTAATTTTGATCTCGATATCCGGCTCGGCGCCGGTGCATTTGTGTGCGGCGAAGAGACGGCGTTGATGACGTCCATTGAAGGAAATCGAGGCGAACCTCGCCCGCGTCCTCCGTTCCCGGCGGTCAAAGGATTGTTCGGCAAACCGACCATTCTCAATAACGTCGAAACGTATGCTAACGTGGCGCAGATCATCCTGAAAGGTGCCGACTGGTTTGCTTCCATGGGAACGGAAAAGAGCCGCGGTACAAAAGTGTTCGCGCTCGGCGGAAAGATCCACAATACGGGTCTTGTCGAAATTCCGATGGGTACGACCATGCGCGAGATCATCTATGATATCGGCGGCGGATGCCCGAACGGCAAAAAATTCAAGGCGGCGCAGACAGGCGGCCCCTCGGGCGGCTGCATTCCGGCGCACCTTATCGATACGCCGATCGATTATGACAACCTGATCGCTATCGGTTCCATGATGGGTTCGGGCGGTTTGATCGTCATGGACGAAGACAACTGTATGGTCGATATCGCAAAATTCTTCCTTGAATTTACGGTCGATGAAAGCTGCGGTAAATGTACGGCCTGCCGTATCGGTACAAAGCGTCTGTATGAGATGCTTTGCAAAGTAACCGACGGTACTGCCACAATGGAAGACCTCGACAAGATGGAGGAGCTTTGCTACTATATCAAAGAAAATTCCTTGTGCGGTCTGGGACAGACTGCCCCCAACCCCGTGCTTTCCACGTTGCATTATTTCCGTGACGAGTATGAAGCACATGTAAGGGATAAGCGTTGCCCGGCGGGTGTGTGCAAAAAGCTTCTGCATTATGAGATTGTTGCCGATAAATGCAAAGGCTGCACGCTGTGCGCGCGCAACTGCCCTGTGGGTGCGATAACGGGTACGGTGAAAGAGCCGCACGTCATCGATACGAGCAAGTGTATCAAATGTGGCGTCTGCATGGAAAAATGTAAGTTCGGCGCGATCATCAAGGCATAACGGGGAGGTCGTAATAGATTATGGTACATCTGAAAATAAACAATATACCGGTAGAGGTGAAAGAAGGAACCACCATTTTGGAAGCCGCAAAAGTTGCGGGTATCAACATTCCTACCCTCTGCTATTTGAAAGAAATCAACGAGATCGGTGCCTGCCGCGTCTGTGTGGTAGAAGTCAAAGGCGCGCGGAGTCTGGTTGCTTCGTGCGTATATCCTGTCAGTGAAGGCATGGAGGTATTTACCAATACCGAAAAAGTTAGAAAATCCAGGAAAACAACGCTGGAACTTCTGCTTTCCGATCATAAGAAAGAGTGTCTTTCCTGCGTTCGTTCCACAAATTGCGAATTGCAGAAGTTATCCAACGAATACGGTTGCGATGAAAACCGCTTTCAGGGTGCGCGCAGCGAGAGTGAACCGGATACATCCACGAGTTATCTTGTGCGCGACAATGAAAAATGTATTCTTTGCCGCCGTTGCGTAGCGGTATGCAAAAAGGTACAGGAAGTTGCGGTCATCGCGCCTGCACGGAGAGGCTTCAATACGCATATTGCGTGCGCGTTTGAATCGGATCTGGCCGATGTTCCCTGCGTTGCCTGCGGTCAATGCGTTGCAGTTTGTCCGACGGGTGCATTGCATGAAAGGGAAGAGATCGACAATGTGCGTGATGCCATCAACGACCCTGAAAAAGTTGTTATCGTTGCGGCGGCTCCGGCTGTTCGCGCGGCGATCGGCGAGGAGTTCGGATATCCGATCGGAACCAACACCGAAGGAAAAATGTTTACTGCGATGCGTATGCTCGGGTTTGATAAGGTATTCGATGTAAATTTCGGTGCCGACCTTACCATTTTGGAAGAGGCGAATGAGCTTTTGCACCGCGTCAAAGAGGGTGGAACGCTTCCCATGTTCACGAGCTGTTCGCCCGGCTGGATCCGTTTTATCGAATATTATTATCCCGAACTGATCCCCAATCTTTCTTCCTGTAAGTCACCCATGCAGATGTTCGGGGCGACGGTCAAGACCTATTGGGCAAAGAAGGAAGGCATCGATCCGAAAAACATTTACGTGGTCGGTGTAATGCCCTGTACCGCTAAGAAATTTGAAAAGACAAGGGCGGATGAGAACGCGAGCGGTTATCCCGATATCGATGCCGTTCTTACTACGCGCGAACTTGCCAAGATGATCAAGACGTCGGGTATCCTTTACAATGAACTTCCGGACGGCACTTTTGATAATCCCTTGGGTGAATTTACCGGCGCGGGCGTTATATTCGGTGCAACGGGCGGCGTTATGGAGGCAGCGCTCAGGACGGCGGCCGAAAAGATTACCGGCAAACCTCTCGATAATATTGAATTCAAGCAAGTACGCGGAATCAAGGGCATCAAAGAGGCAGAATACGATCTGAACGGAGTGAAAGTGAAGGTGGCGGTAGCAAGCGGCCTTACCAATGCAAAACAGCTCTGCGAGAAGATCAAAAAGGGAGAATGCGATTACACATTCGTGGAAGTCATGTGTTGTCCCGGCGGCTGTGTCAACGGCGGCGGTCAGCCTATTCAAAGCGCTTTTGTGCGCCGTAATGTGGATCTTCGCTCCAAACGTGCGAAGGCATTGTATGACGAAGACAAAAAAGCGACCATCCGTAAGAGCCACGAAAACCAGGGAGTTTTGCAATTATATAAGGAATTCTTCGGTGAACCCGGCTCGCACAAGGCACATGAAATTCTTCACACGAGCTATGTGGACAGAAAACATAAATAAGCAAAATTTTTGTTTTAACAAATTGTAAATTTTGAAATTTGCCCCTTTCATGCATATGATATGAAAGGGGCGATTGTATTGTAGCCAAGTATTTATTTTTGGCAGGCAGTTTTGATTATACAAGATTTATAGGTAATTTGCAAAAATGCGATAAAACGGTTATTGAAAAAAAAGAGAAAAGACGATAGGGAAAAAGGTGACGTATTGCCGTATACCAAATTGTCGATAATTCGGAACTCATCATTTCAAATTTGAAGCCAAAATATGGCTAAAAAATAGGCCTGTTAAAAAAATCAAATGATTGATTTATTTTTTTAGTTACGTTTAAAAAATTGCTATTTGAAAAAATCTTGCTAAAATATGAAAAAGCCTGCCGCTTTTTCTAAAAGCGGCAGGCTTTTTTACTTTCAAAAAATATCAGAATAAAGTTGTCGGTTTTATATTCAGAATAGATTGTTTTTTAATCTTTATTTTTTTCCGTTCCAGCAGAACGTACAGAATTTGCATGGAGAAACTCCGGTGGATTCGAGCATATCGTCGAGCCGATGGTAACGAAGCGTTGTAAATTTAAGTTCTTTGCGAATTGCTTCAACCATGGCGGCGTATTCTTCGGAATCCGGGTCAGAATACGCAGCTAAGCGTTTTTCAGCGTCAGGGCCTTCCAGGGCGGCAATTTTGCGGCGAGCGATCAAGTCGAGATCGGAAGACGACCGCGAAAAATTCAGATACGGACAACCGTAGAGAATAGGCGGGCAGGCAAGGCGGATGTGCACTTCTTTGGCGCCGTTCCGATAAAGGAAATCGGCAGTTCCGCGCATCTGCGTTCCGCGCACAAGCGAATCGTCTACCAAAACCAAGCGTTTGTTTCTTATCATCGCATCGATCGGAATAAGTTTCATATGAGCGATCAGATCCCTGCGGCTTTGGTTGGGCGGCATAAAAGAACGAGGCCAAGTGGGTGTGTATTTGACAAACGGCCGAGAAAGGGGCAGCTTGGATTCGTTTGCATAGCCGACTGCATGTGCCGTACCCGAATCGGGAAGACCGGCTACGCTTTCGGCATCGACATGGTCGCGTCGAGCCAGCATAGCACCGCAATTATAGCGCATTTTTTCGACGTTCAGACCTTCGTAAGAAGAGGCAGGATATCCGTAATATACCCATAAAAAGGTGCAGATTTTTGTTTCAGGCAAGGCAGGGGACACGGTTTCAACGCTATCGGGCGTAATATATACGATCTCGCCGGAACCAAGTTCCTTTTCGGTTTCATAGCCAAGGTTGAAATAAGAAAAAGATTCGAAAGCGACGCAGTATGCGTCTTTCTTTTTTCCGATGACAACGGGGGTTCGCCCCACTTTGTCGCGCGCGGCGTAAATTCCGCCGGGCGTCAAGATGAGAACGGACAGTGAACCGTCAATAACGCTTTGTGCATAGCGGATCCCTTCGGGAATCGTCTGTCCGTGGTTGATCAGAGCTGCCGCAAGTTCGGTAGCGTTGATGTTTCCGCCGCTCATTTCCAAAAAGTGTGTAGTTCCTCCGGAAAAGGCTTTTTTGACAAGTTCTTCCGTATTATTGATGCGGCCGACAGTTGTGATCGCAAAATTCCCGAGATGGGAACGTACCAACAGCGGTTGCGGTTCGTTGTCGGAAATACAACCGATCCCGAAATTGCCTTTCATTTGTGTGAAATCCCGCTCAAATTTGGTTCTGAAAGGCGCATTCTCTATGTTATGAATGGCTCGGTTGAATCCGGCGTCCTTGTCATAAACGGCCATGCCTCCGCGTTTTGTTCCCAAATGAGAATGATAATCCGTGCCAAAAAATAAGTCAAATACGCAATCCGTTTTGGATGCAACGCCAAAAAATCCGCTCAATCGTCTGCCTCCGTACAATACATTAAATTACTTGAATACTATACCATAAAATTCAAAAAAAGTCAGCCGTTTGGTGCCTGTTTTTCGGTCGGATCTGTGTGAAAATTTTTAGAGATTTCAAGGCTGAAAAAACACATCAGAAAAATATACGTGAAATATTCGTTTTTGTTTTATCCTTACAGAAGTTATAATTTTGTTTGGTTGTATTGACAGAAAGATAAAATTCATATATACTGAAAATCGGAAAAAGGAATGAATCCATTTTGCGCGTTGGAAGAAGGGAAAGATGGAAGGCCAAGGAATGCTTCGGCGCGGACAGAAAAGGAGTTTACGCATGCGATATCTCGAAAAATTTGTACTGCCGGACGAAGATACAGAGTTTCAGCTGGCGCATGATCGACGGGATGAAAACGGCGGATATCTTGATAGCGGATATCCGTGTATGCTGTTTCCGCAAAAAGAATTGTCTGAGCTTGATTTCGAAACAACGACGATTTTATACGGAGGAAACGGCAGCGGTAAAAGTACTCTTTTGAACGTGATAGCCGAAAAACTGGCATTGAAAAGGACAGCTCCGTTCAATGGCGGCGAATTGTTCGCTCCTTACGTTGCGGCTTGCCGTTATCGAATGGATCTGGACCTCGATGACGATGAACTGCGCATACCGCAGGGGAGCAGTATCATCAAAAGCGACGATATATTTGAATATATGCTTGCCGCGCGGCAAACAAACGAGGAAAGGGCGCAAAGAACGATCATTGAAAAGAAGGAACATGTAGCCCTGAAATTCAGCGCGACGTTGCCGTTCAGAGGATTGGACGATTATGAGGCGTATCGAAAGCAGGTTCTTGCAAGGCAGAAATCTTTGACGCAGCGGAAATTTGCGCAAAAGTTTGCCGGAAAACAAATCAGTCTTAGCAGCAACGGCGAAACGGCACTGGAATATTTTCGTTTGAAACTCAAAAATGAAACTTTATATTTGCTGGACGAACCGGAAAACAGTTTGTCCCCTAAATTTCAGCTGGAAATCAAGGATATATTGGAAGAAAAAGCGCGTTATTGCGGATGTCAGTTTATTATTGCGACGCATTCTCCCTTTTTGCTCGCGTTGCGCGGGGCCAAAATTTACGATTTGGACAGCGTTCCTGTCTTGCCGAAAAAATGGTGGGAATTGGAAAATACGAAAACATACTTTTCGTTTTTTTATGGTAATCGTAAATTATTTTTAAGAAATGAAAAGGATGGTTCACAAAAAAATAATAAAAAATAGGCTTTTTCATTTGAAATAAAACAAATGACAGGAAATCGGTTGCAGAGTGGTCAAATATATAACATATAAACCAGCAGATCGGATTCAGGAGAGAAGTTTATGGAGATATCCGTTTGTAAATTAACAGTGGAACTTTTGGAGAACTGGTTGACTTTTTTTGACAACGACGCATTCTCAGATAATAACGAATGGTGTGGTTGTTATTGTATGTGTTATCATTGGGATCATGTGTTGGCAAAGCAGAGAGCATGGGGTTGCGATGAAAGTTGTATTGATTTCAATAGAAAACAGGCGATAAATTTTATTAAAAGTGGTCGCATGCAAGGATATTTAGCGTATGCGGACGGAAAGGTTGTCGGCTGGTGCAATGCAAACAACAAAAATGCATATTCGAACGTCAATTTTAATTTTTCGCAAGATATACCTGACAATGGTGAAAAAATCAAGTCGATTGTTTGTTTTTCTATATCTCCTAAGTACAGAGGATTTGGCGTTGCTACCGCTTTACTGAATTATGTATGTGAGGATGCAAAAAACGAAGGGTTCGATTTGGCAGAAGCATATCCGTTTGCACACGACGAAAACAATGCTTATCATGGTCCTCTCGAAATGTATCGTAAAAATGGGTTTGATCTTTGCGAGAAATTCGAGGGGTGTGTGGTATGCAGAAAAATTCTTAAATAGCATTCAAAAGCAGGCTTAAAATTATAATGGTTAAATGGATTGTAACGAATAAAGGAAAAGATAAAGAGCTTTTCATCTTTAAGATCAATGTACAATCAATAGGGGAAAAGGAATATAAAAAATCATCTGAAATGATATTTACAAGTGTCCAAGTCGCGCAAAAATAATTTTAATTTATGATTTAACGGATTGAATTAAGATCATGTAAAAACAGCTTTCGACGAAAATAAAGTTTTTTCATCATAACAAAAGTGCCCGCTTTAATGCGGGCGCTTAAATTAGTTTTGGATATTTAAGATTTTATTCAGCGAATGGAATTGCTGTAATTGTAAATCTTTTCGAGCAGGCCGTCTGAAATAATGTTGCGGTATC
>CASEFE010000041.1 GCA_949287105.1 uncultured Bacillota bacterium | reverse complement strand
TCGTCTACGGTATGGGTCACGCGGTCTATTCTCTGTCCGATCCGCGTGCCGACATTCTCAAAGAATTCGCCGAAAAACTTGCGGTCGAAAAACATATGGAAAAGGAATACGAAATGCGAAAGTATGTCGCCGAAGCCGCCGCAGAAGTCATCGCCGAAAAAAGAAAAATTTACAAAGGCGTAGCGCCGAATGTGGACTTTTATTCCGGCTTTGTTTATGATATGCTCAATTTGCCGCGCGAACTGTATACCCCCTTCTTTGCGGTTGCCCGTATCGCAGGTTGGTCGGCACACCGTGTAGAAGAAATCACCAACGGCGGAAAAATTATTCGCCCCGGCTACCAGGCCGTTGCACCGCGCCAAAAATACCTTCCCATTGAAAAGCGAGTGTATGAGGATTGATAAAGTTCTGATAAATCCATAAATAATCTAAGCCACCAGTTCATCTGGTGGCTTTCCATATACTTTCAAAGGATAAATTATAAACCATCAGTCAACGAATATCGCTTATAGTAAAGAGTCAAATCGCACTGTACACCTGTAAAACCCGCTTTTCTCAGTTTTAAAAACGCTTAATTTTGAAATTTTGCTTTTATTATTTATAAAATTTTTTGAACCTTTTATCTCGCCTTTTATGATCGGATACTTATTATGCTGACACGTCCATAAAAACAGCCGCCCGTCGCTTTTTTACAAAGCGACGGGCGGCTGATCTTGTTTTGATCGCAACCATTTTTTATTGACAAAACATTGAATTTTACAAAAATATGCTTTCTCCTTTTGAAGAAAAGGAGAAAGCAAAACAAAGACGAGATAAGACCTTAAAAGCAGGCAAAAGAAAAAGACAAAGAAAAAACTAAGTTTTCACGAAAAAAGATCAAATGCAGACTATACTTTTAAAGCCTTTCCCGAAAAAGGCGGCAAAAATTATGATGCCATGATGAAATATAAGATAAATTTAACGCTTAAAAATGGGGAGTATGCCCTCTTTATGCAATACGGCGGTATGCAGTTTACCGATTGCCATAAATACAAAGTCTTTTACCAGCTTAATTTTTGCAAAGGATACCGTAAAAGCTTCATTCAGCACCAAGGGGTTCAAACTGCCTTTTAAAAATCGGCCGCTTCTTCCTAAAATCCCACCTATGCACCTTCAAACCTATGTATCTTACCGCATACGTTTAATTTTGAGCGGCAAAACACGTTGTTTTGCCTTCTGTGTCCGTTCCCGCATATGTGTTTAACTTCATTTGTTTATCTGAAGAAGACCAACAAGGGTTGGGCAAAATTCCAAATTCCCGCGCCAATGCCGCCACAGAAACAAGGGGCGACAATTCGGCCGAACGATCGAATGCCACCGAAAAACGCTTTTCCTGCGCCCGTATGTCCTCCCCGCCTGCCTTAAAATAGTTGATCGACAAAGAATTGACAAACTGACGCAAAATTTTTGCATTTGTCAACAACTTTTCCCGACATTCACGAAACTTGCACACCCGTTGAAAACTTTCCTTGGCTGTCGGAACACAAATATTTTCAAAAAGCTGTGTCGGCAATACTTTCGCATATTCTGCAGCAAGAAAGGCGCGTTCAAAATAGGCAGGCACAAAATATGTACGCGGCTTTCCTATCGAAAAAAGGCGTTCCTCTTCCGCGGCAAACCGATGCAAAAGCGCAAAGGCAAGCCCCTCCTCTTCGAAATGCGCGCGCCGGCGCTCCGCTTCATACACCTGCAAAACGGGAAAAGGAGGCAGATTCCGCAATTTAAGGCGAAAAATCGCATCCAGACAAAATAATTTTTCCCTGCCCTGCTCATCATCTTCACATTGTAAAAGCATATCGTAAGGGAACTCTTCTTCACGCCGCCCGTTTGAAAAAATCGCGTCTATACGCAAATCTTCTGCGCAAAGAGCACTAAGAGCCGTCTCTGCGTATGCAGACGAAAATCCCTTCATCGTGTTGCCGTCGACGATAACAAGATCGGGAACAGACATCGGATAGCCCGCAAACCTTCCGGAAGCCTTCTCTTCAAAACAGCCGCGCGCAGACGGTGAAAGAGGCAGAGCTGCGCATTTACATCCGCGTACGGTTGCAAAAAAGCGGGCAGCCGCAATCCCTACACTGCCGGCACCTACCGCAATTCGTATATCATCCGGCAATGAAAAAAGATCGTTGAACGGTTCGCCTTCTCCCAATACAACGCACACAGGTTTATGGGCAACAAGCTTTTCCCGTACGCCCGCAAGAAGACTTGGCCCGCTTTCTCCTACAATAATGGCTGCCCGGCTGTAAGGTGCAACCTCCCCGATCCATTCTGCAATGCGCGTTATGCTGCAAAATCGTATTTTTGTCGCAACCCCGCATGACGCGAGCGCACCTTCCAACAATGAAAAACACACGAAAAAAATCCTCCCTTTCGGAACTTTCATCTCGTGTGTCTCTGCGGACGATCGGCAAAACCCGTCCGCTTCTCTGTTGTAGATTTTTATATGCTTCGATTTATAAATTTTGTCTTTCACCTTTTTTGCAGGATTTTTATATTGCAAATCATTCTTGAACTCGTCTTTTTAAGAACATAAGGCAAAATTTTGAAATATACAATAAACGAAATTTATTTTTAAGAAATTACAAAGGAACAAAACTTATTTGATAAACTTCTTTGTCGATTGCGCTTTGATCAACGGATTACTTTTCGCACCCCATATCTTCTAAGGCGCTCAACAGCACATCGTTTTCTTCTTTTGAACCGATCGTGATGCGTACAAAATCTGAAATACGCGGCTTATCAAAATGCCGAACCAGCACACCCCTTTCCCTTAAACCGTTATATATTTCCTTCCCGGAAAAACGAGCATGTTTTGCGAACACAAAGTTTGACGATGAGGGAAGAACAGAAAAATGCAAAGATTGTAACCGTTCGGTCACACGTCCCCGTTCATAAACGACAAGCGCATTTTTCTCTTTGTAATATGCCTGATCGGAAATTGCTGCGGCACAGACAGCCTGACAAACACGATCCAACGGATAAGAATTAAAACAATCTTTACACCG
>CASEFE010000040.1 GCA_949287105.1 uncultured Bacillota bacterium | reverse complement strand
TCAATGGGTGTAAGTTTCATATTTTTCCCTCCGAAAAAAGAAATCATGCAAAATAAAATACCGCGCAGGCCACAAAAACGGTGCGATAAAAACCGATAAACAGTTTGAAAACATTGCCGATCAGAATCTGAAACGAAAACAAAGCCAAAAAAACAGCGTTTCAGCAATACAAAAGTCTTAGAATTTGCCAAATAAAGATAGTTCTGTCTTGTACAGCGCACCAAAGAACAAAAGCTGGATCCTGTCTTAAAAGGTTTCAAAACAACCATATAAGATTTTTTGCAAAATGCGCGTTCGGTCGGCATTTTCCGTGATTCATCCATGCGTTACGCTATGCGGACGCAATCAAAAATCATTTAGAATATCTTGTTGTCCTTAAAACCGATAAACAGCGGTGTTTCACGCAAATCTTAATAACAAGCTTTGTAAACACGTTGTGAATCTTAAATCGCCGAGTCTATCCGATTTTTTGAAAGGTTTCTAAGAATAAACCAAACCGTTTTACAAAAGAGCATTTTATGCCCAAACGATTCAGCTGTATTTTTTAGAATACAAAGAAGTGTTACGCAATAAGAACTTTATGAAAGCTCTTTCAATACGCTTTTTTAATCTTAAAACCGATGAAGAGTGTTGCTCAACGAAAACGCTAACAACAAGCTTTGTAAACACGTTGTGAATCTTAAATCGCTGAGTCTATCCGATTTTTTGAAAGCTTGCCGAAAAAATGCAGTTTTTCAAATTGTGATATATTTGTTTTTTATCCACACAATGTGGCTGTTTTTTCGGATATTTTCTCAAAAACGCCAAAAAAGAAATTCTATCGTAAAGCGCGGTATCTTAAAAGTTTGGAAAAAGGTCGTTTCTCCGCACGGATGGTAAGCCCCGAGGGATCGGCCGAAGAATACACTAAAGAGGCGCCGCTGTCTATATCTTCAAACAGATAATCGGTATTTTCATCGAGGCCGCGAGGAAGGACAGTCACATCATTGCTCAAACAATTTTTGCGCCGAAAAGCGCAGATAATACCCTCGTTTTTATCGGGATCGTGCAGCTGCCAGCCCGCCCAAACGGCATCCCCTTCCGGAAATCCGAAAATCGGATAATAATCTTTGTCATAAAACGCACGAACGCTTTTGTATTCTTCTATGAGTTGACGCAAAAGCGCAAAGTCGTGCGGTACGTTTTCAAATCGCTCATACCCCAGAAAATCCGTAGATAAAGCCGCGCCATGGCAGCTGCGGAAACGATAAGCATCGTCCGGGTAAATTCCCATTCCGCAACCATGGTAAGGCACCCACTGCATAAGCCCCATGTTTTGGTTCTGCGCCAAATCGGGGTTGAAATCAAAAGTGCAGTTCATATCACTTCTCCAAAGCGTGATAGAGCGCATTCCCGCTTCGAAATCCAACCGCTTTCCTCCCGAAGAACAGTTATCGATCAAAAGATTCGGAAATCTTTGCAACAATTCATCCCAAACCCTGTATAACCCCATTATGTAATAAATTTGCTTAAGGCCCGTGCGCCCTGGCTCATCTGCTTTTTCCCAATAAGGAAGAAGATCAAAATTGCAATCCTGCCGATAACATTTTAAGCCGCATTCCTGAATGTAATGGGATACCGTGTCGATCACATAATCCTGATTGGACTTTTTACTCAGATCGAGCATCGTGTCGATCTTTCCGATATCGATAAACATATCGGGATGACTTTGATAAAATTTTGTGCTTTTTCGTACCCGTTCCGGCTCCAACCAGAGAATTCCCTGCATACCCGCGTCGCGCGCACAGGAAAAAACTTCTGCGATTCCGTCAGGATGAACCAATCGGTTGACCGTCCAATCTCCCGTGTAATCCCCCCTTTTTCCCACAAACGAATCGGGGCATTCTTCCGTATAATCGCCATACCATCCGGCGTCCATCCAATAATATTCGAATCCAAGTTTTAGATCGACAGATTTTTTTATCTGCTTTTTCAGATAGGAAGACCGCGCACCGCCCCAGGTCAACAGCGAAAGGGGCGCAGCTCCTTCCCTTCCGGGTTTTTGAAGAAGAGAAAAGTTATCCCGCATGATTTTGCGAAATTCGTTGTGCGTTTTTTGGCTGTCCTTTTCATAGCGCAAAGTCAATATGGAGGCCGTCCGTATTTTTTCTTTCGGTCTTAGATAAAAAGACAGCTTCGGGATGCCCGCCTGTATCCGAAGAAAAGTATCCGATTCTTTTAAAAACCGGCAAAACCATTGACCCGACCAGCCGATGCCCAGTAAAATTCCTTCTTCCCCTGCTTTTGCTTCAAAGTATGGCAAAACGCCTTGCGAGGATCGTCCGCCCATACATTCATATTCATTTCCAAAGTCGCGTAAATTTACTTCTTTCGGTACAAATTCGTTTACGACGCCGTTGCAGCCTTCGCTTACAACGATTTTTGTGGTATCTACAAAAGCTCCGTCCATCCCCGGCATCGAAAACGAACAAACCTTTTTAAAAGGAATGGCTGCGTCAATGTCGCAGATGTCCGACAGAGTTCCGCTGTCTTTATCGCTGCTGTTTTCAAACCACAAAAGCGTATAAATACCGTTTTCGCTTAAAATTCGATTCTCTTCGGTAATCGTTAAAGCATCCAAAGCATAAACGGTTTTATCGCCGATCGTTTTTCCGATTAAATTTTCTGAATGGATTTTGTTTCCGTTGTATACAAAAGAAAATGCCATTTTTCCCTCCAATAAACAAATGAAAAAATTATTTTGATAATTTTATCAAGTCGTG
Organism: uncultured Bacillota bacterium; assembly: GCA_949287105.1. GTDB lineage: Bacteria > Bacillota > Clostridia > Christensenellales > Borkfalkiaceae > Borkfalkia. The sequence goes on along the minus strand of CASEFE010000040.1, from coordinate 1,184 downwards.
ATATAAATACATCACCGAAAAACGTCCATGTCAATAGTTTTAAAAAAATTGATATTATTTCAGAAAAGGCAGAAAATTATAAACTCTTGAAAAGCTTTTTATTTGAATAGATTTTAAAATATAATTCGGGTAAAATCAAGATTTTTTAAAAATTTAATCAAAAATATTGTAAAGAAAATTTATATGATAAAAAGTTTGCGTCCCCTATAAAATATTAGCGCCATTGATTTTTAAATGTGCGTAAATATCTATAAATTTCAAACAGGGGTGTTCAATAATTAAAAATGCCGTTTTTCGGATAAATGTACTAATTTAAAGAAAAAAATTCTGATGTGGTTTGATGATAAATTCAAAATAATTTTTTAATCGTTAATTGTTGTTTATAATTTCTACTCCCAAATGAAAAGCAAGACTGTTGGTAAAAAATTTATGATCAAAATTAGAACGAACTCATATAAGACTTTTTTAATAGAAAAAATTTGTTGAAAAGTCTTGGTAAGGAATTGAAAGGTTGCGAAAAAGATATGATTTGAAAACAGTATGTCTTTAAGAAGTTGTAAAAAAATAGCAATTGCGTTTCTTTTTTATAATTTTTCAGAAACATAAAAGCAAGTTTTTTTGAACTCATCACAAAAATTTAAGTTTGTTTTTATAAAAAAATATTATCCCTCAAAAGTCGAACGCTTTTGAGGGATAACGCTAATCGCGGGCATTTTTTAAAATTAAGCTTATAAGCAGTAAAAACTTTTAATTAAATCATGATTTTTAAGGTTTTTTAAAAATTTCAGTAACAAAATAGGAATTCAAAAGAAAAATAAATCTATATAACCGTTAAAACTTTTTGATGATACAACAATATATACAAACAAATTACCAATTTGATAGAGTTTAATTTTTAAGGTCAGTATTTTTTGGGAAAGTAGTCAGAGCGGTTGCTATAACCTGATAAAAATATTTACCGCAATATATATTCTAAAAATAAATACTTATCCTCTATTGCCCTGTTTTTATCCGGTACTTATCCTATTTGTATTTAGCTAATTTGTATTGACTTGGTTTGTATTTACTAAGTTTGAGATTTATTTGGCTTATATTCGCTTGGTTTGAGATTTACTTGGTTTATATTCACTTAGTTTATATTTACTTAGCTTGGGGTTTATTTGGTTTATATTCACTTAATTTGT
>CASEFE010000039.1 GCA_949287105.1 uncultured Bacillota bacterium | reverse complement strand
TGAAGTTTTGGAAAAGAAATATGCAGAGCTTGCCGACACGATGAAAGATTATGAAAATCTGGATGAGATGATCGGAGAACAAGGCGGAGAAATTTCCTTTTATAAGAGGAACGCATCACAGATTGCGGATGCCTTGAAAGGATTGAAGGCGGAGATCAGCAAACTGACAGCGCAGATCGAGAGTGCGTCAAAGGAATATCAGACGGCGAAAAAACAGACGATCGCGATGCAGAAACAATATAAAGAATACAAAGAGAAGTATGCGAATGTACGTGATTCATACGCCGGGGAGATCAAAGGAATTGAGTCGGAACTGAAAAAGCTGGCGGAGAGCGTACCGGCAGATGTGCTTGAAAAGTACAATGTAAAGCGAAAAGAGAAGGTGTTTCCGGTTGTTTGTGCGGTAACTGAAAAGCGTTGTCCGCAATGCGGAATGGAGCTGTCGATCGCGGAAGTGGATAAACTTTCGAGCGGAAATTTCATTGAATGTGACAGCTGCCACAGAATTTTATTCAAGAAAGGAAAGTAAAAATTTTTTTGAGCAGATGCAATAAAAGTTAAAAAACAGCGCAAAATAGTAGCAGGAGGTAAACGGAAATGTTTATAGCAAACCTTGTCTCGTATATCCTCGTGCTGCTTGGAGCAGTGAACTGGGGTTTGTACGGAATTTTTAATTTTAACCTTGTATCGGCGATATTTCAGGGCAATCGTTCCGTGGGATCGATCATTGTATATGTTCTGATCGCACTTGCGGCGCTGTGGTTGATTTTGTATACGGTTTTTGCGGGTGGAATTTTGCGTTTTACGAATCATCACGAAGACCGTGCATAACGGACAACGAGGATAAAAAAAGACGGCTGAGGCCGTCTTTTTTTATTGTTTGATTTTATGTAAAAAAAGATAAATTTGCTTTTTGTGCACTTTGTATATGACGTTAAAATGAAAAATATGTCATAAAATGTGTATAATTTTATATATAAAGTTAATAATTAACAAAACGGGTGAAAACGAAGCTCAAAACGGGGATATTGTAAAAAATTTACAAAAAAACTGCACAAATTCTTGCAAAAGGTCTATACAAAACGAAGTTTCAATGTTATAATATTAACGATACAATTGGGGAAAATTAGAGAGGAGCCGGAATCTGCGGAAAACAGATATGGTGAAAGGTAACGGATAGAAGATCAACTAGATATAGAGGTAGCGAAATGGAGAAAATCGGAATAATTGACTTAGGATCGAATTCTGCCCGCCTGGTGATTGTAGAGTTGTTTGGCGAAGGTCATTTCATGGTGGTTGACGAGTTAAAAGAGAGTGTTCGTTTAGGGCAGGATATGGAGCGGGACGGCTTTCTGAAACCGCAGAGGGTAGCGGAGACGATTAAGACGCTGAAGATGTTCAAGAAGCTTGCGGATGCAAGCAAAGTGGATCGGATTATAGCGGTGGCGACGGCAGCGGTGCGTCGCGCAAAGAATCAGCGTAGTTTTTTGGATGAAATTCAGGCCACGTGTGGGATTAAAGTCAAAGTGCTCAGTGAAGAAGAGGAAGCAACGCTGGTCTATCGCGGCGTGATCAATTCAATGGATATCCCGAAGGGGCTGATATTGGAGATCGGTGGCGGAAGTACCAAAATTGTCTATTACAATCGAAGGAACATGCTGAATTATGTGACGCTTCCTTTTGGTGCGGTAACTTTAACCGATCTATTTAAAGATGACGGTCTCACGCCGGAAGAACAGGCATTGAAGGTAGAAGAATTTTTCACGCAGCAGCTTTCGGGAATTGATTGGTTGACGGAAATCGATCCGGATACGCAGATGATCGGGGTAGGCGGATCCTTCCGAAATATATTCAAGATCAGCAAAATTGTTCGCAAATATCCGTTGGATACGGTACACAATTATCGTTTACCCGTTGATGATTTTTCGGCAATTTACGATATGATCAAGGTGCTTGACATCGACAAAAAGAAAAAGATCAAGGGACTTTCTTCCGGGCGTGCGGACATATTGCCTGCGGCTCTTGCCGTTGTGAAATCGTTTACCAAATACATGAATTTCAATGAGTTTGTGATCGGCGGATCGGGGCTGAGGGAAGGAATCATGTTCAATCAGGCGATGCCGATCACGTTGGAAAAGCCTATTTCCGATATATTGGGATACAGCCTGAACAGCTTAGTGAAGTATTATGAATGTGATGAAAATCATGTCGAGCATGTTGTAAACTTATCGGTGCAGTTATTCAAGCAGTTGCGGGTTTTGCATAAATTCCCGAGGCAATATCTGAAAATTCTGAAAGTTGCGGCGACGTTGCATGATTGCGGAAACAGGATCAAATTTTACAACCATCAGAAACATAGCTGTTACATGATCCTCAATTCGACTTTGTACGGGATCACGCACAGGGAAATAGTTTTGGCGGCGTTTGTGGCTGGATGTCATAAGAAAGAAGACATATCTCTTGCGGATTGGGTGAAATACAAAGACATTGTTCTTGAAGAAGATTTGGAGGCGGTTCGCAAGCTTGGAGTCATGCTTCGGATTGCGGAGAGTCTTGATCGGAGCAGTTGCGGGACGATACGCAGCATCAATTGTGATGTTTTGGGTGATTCCGTGATTATGAAGACGGAAGTAGAAGGCGACGCGTCTTTGGAAATACGGGATGCGATGTCGGCAAACGCTGAATTTCGTAAGTCATTCCGTAAAAATCTGGAAATACTGTAATAGTAAGGAAACGCGGCCGCAAATTCAATGCGGCCGGTTCGGTGTAAAGATGAAATTGGTTCTTGCGAGCGCATCGCCGCGGCGCAGGGAAATCCTTGCCGGAATTATAGAGAAATTCGAAGTAGTGGTCAAAGACGGAACGGAGCAGACGGATTGGTCGGCACCGCCCGAGCAGATCGTAAAGGAACTGGCGCGGGCGAAAGCGGAGCGGGTGTACAAAGATCGTTCCAATGATTTGGTTCTGGGAGCAGACACGATCGTCTATTTTGAAGGGAAGGTTCTTGGCAAGCCGAAGAGCGTAAAAGACGCAGAAGATACATTGCGAATGCTTTCGGGAAAAGAGCATGCTGTTTATACGGGCTATTGTATACTGGGCAAAGATATAAAAATTGAAGGCGCATGCAAGACGAAAGTGTTTTTTAATGAATTGACGGAATCATTTATAAAAGAGTATGTAGCCGGCGGGTCTCCGATGGATAAAGCAGGGAGTTACGGTATACAGGATGATAAGCGTCTGGTAAAGAGGTTTGAGGGCAGTTATACAAATATAGTTGGGTTGCCGCAGGAAGAGATTGCGGCGCAATTTAGGAAGATCGGGATATTGCAATGATAAAGCTTGCGATTGATTTAGGTTCATCGGTAACAAAGATATTTAAAATAGGGAGCGGAATAGTTCTGGCGGAGCCTTCGTGTGTGGCGGTAGCGACGGGAACGTCCGAAGTAAAGGCGATCGGGGAAGATGCGAAGCAACTGATAGGAAAGACCGCGGAATATACGACCATCGTGACGCCGGTATTCGAAGCAGATATCGTCAATGAAACGATGGCGGCGGTGATGCTGACGCATTTTCTTCGAAAAATAGAGATCAACCGTGCGCGCGCGAGGAAGACGGAGGTTGTGTTTTGCGTACCTTGCGGAGCGAGTGACGAGCTGTTGGATAAATATTATCGATTGGCGGAAGCTTGTGAAATAGGAAATGTAAATTTTTCAGAAGTCCCGTTTTTGTCTGCCTTCGGACAGGGGCTGACGCTGAGTGAAACGAATCCTGTTTTCGTAGTGGATATCGGTGGCGGGAATACGAACATCGCGGCGTTTTCTCTGGATGGAATAATTGCCGGTATAGCGATCAATATTGGCGGCGGAAATATTGACAGTCAGATTATCGATCGGATCGCAGAGTCTTATAATCTGAAAATCGGTCTTCTCACGAGTGAGAAATTGAAGATGACGGTAGGTAGTCTGTACGTCAATGACGATGAAAAGTTTGTCGTCAACGGAAGGGACATTACTTCCGGTCGGCCGCGTTCGGTCGCGGTTTCTTCGTCGGATATTTATGATTGTGTCAAATTGTTTGCCGATAAAATTGCGGAGTATACGAGCATGGTGCTGACCAAACTTCCGGCGGAAGTTTCCGCGTCGATCTGGCGATGCGGTATCTATCTTTCGGGAGGGGGAGCGCAAATGATCGGTTTGGATGATTATTTATCGAAAGCCCTGCAATTGGACGTAATGGTTGCGGAGGAACCGCAGATGGCGACGGTTCTGGGCGGCGGTGCGGCCATAGGCAGTGAAGATTTACTCGAAACGATCCGAATCGATTACTGATCAGCGAAAGAAATAAAAAGGGAAAAACGGGGAGTGTCGGGGATGCCGGGCACTCCGTTTTTTATGCAAAAGCGAGAATCGTTGCTAAGGCGAGGTAAAATTTTCCAGAATCGCTTTACAAGTCGGCTATTTTGTGTTACAATAAAACCCAATCAACAACAGGTAGTGTAAATAAAATGAAATGTATGTATTGCGGTTGCACAGAGAGCAAAGTGATAGACAGTCGGTCGACGGATGAAGACAGAACGATACGTCGTCGCCGTGAATGTATGCGATGCGGCAGGCGGTTTACAACGTATGAGACTATCGAAACGACGCCTGTGCTTGTAGTGAAAAACGGGGGAAACAGGCAGGCTTTTGATCCGAATAAGATCAAAAACGGAATCATAAAGGCATGTGAAAAACGTCCGGTTTCGATGTCGAAGATCGATAAATTGGTGGAAGACATCAAAAAACAGATTTACAATTCTTTGGAGCAGGAGATCACATCGAAGCGGATCGGAGAGATGGTGATGGACGGGCTGAAAGAAATTGACGAAGTGGCATATGTTCGGTATGCTTCGGTATACAGGCAATTTACGGATATTTCATCTTTTATGAGTGAATTGGAATCATTGATGAAAGAAGAAAAGAGCAAAAAATAGAAGCAAAGGAAGTCCGCGCGCACGGACTTTTTTGCTTTTGTGACGGAGGGTATATGCGAAGGCAAGTAAATATTGGGGGAGTGACCATCGGCGGCGGTTTTCCGGTGCGGATCCAATCAATGACAACGACGGCGACGTCGGATACAGAAAAAACATTGGCTCAAATGGAACGGCTCGAAAGGGCGGGGTGCGAGATCGTGCGTGTTGCCGTGCGCGGTGAGGAAGATGCGCGTGCCATTCGCACGTTGAAAGATAGATCGGGTTTGCCGCTCGTTGCGGACATCCATTTTTCTGCAAAATTGGCAGTGCTTGCGGTCGAAAACGGGGCGGATAAGGTTCGGGTCAATCCCGGCAACATCGGGGGGGATCGTGAAATTAAAATGGTGGCCGATTGTATAAAGGCGCATAAAATCCCGGTACGGGTCGGCGCAAATACAGGCAGTATCGAAAAAAATTATTTGCGTGAATACGGTAAAACGGCGAAGGCATTGGTGGAGAGTGCGTTGTCCAATGTTGCGACGTTTGAAAAATATGGTGTCAGCGATATTGTAGTATCGGTGAAAGCGTCGTCGGTTCCGCTCACGGTGGAAGCGTACAGATTATTGGCGAGAAAGACCGACTATCCGTTGCATATCGGGGTAACGGAGGCGGGCACAAAAGACAGCGGAGTTGTAAAGAGCAGTGTCGGTATAGGGGCGCTGTTATTGGACGGGATCGGGGACACGATGCGGGTATCGTTGACGGATGATCCGGTAGAAGAAATCTTTGCGGCAAAACGGATATTGCGTGCTTGCGGGCTGGAAAAAGATTTTGTGGAAGTGATCGCGTGTCCGACGTGCGGGCGCTGTGAATGGGACAGTATGGCGCTGGCGCAGGAAGTGGAGAGACGGACATTCGGCATAAAAAAACGGTTGAAAGTTGCCGTAATGGGATGTGTGGTAAACGGGCCGGGAGAGGCAAAGGATTGCGATCTCGGAATAGCCGGCGGCAAAGATAAATGTGTATTGTTCAGCCAAGGGGAAATCGTAATGACGGTTCCGGCTGATCAAGCGAAGGAAGTATTTTTGAAGGCGCTTACGGAAAGATTGGCGGATGGGGATTGAAATGACGCAGGAAGAATTTTTGGAGAGATTGCGCGAATTGGAAGGGTTTCATCGTGCAGTTTTGAATAAAATAGTAATTGACAGTTCGGCAAAGCAATGCGTGTTTTATGTCGTGACGGATCATGCGTATACGTCCGAAGAGGAGTCGGCGTTAAACCGTTTGGTACGCGAAGCGGTTCCGGTGTCGATGCGTGCGGTGGTAAAGATCAGCAAGGTAGCGGCAGATTTGCAGTTGATACGAAAGAAAATACTGCAATATCTTGCGCGGAATCATCGTGCGGCGGCGGCATGTATCGGCGAAGACGATATAGAAGCGGATATCGGGGAAGAGATCGAGTTTCGGCTTGGGGTAGACGCGGCAGAGCGTGGATTTTTTGAAAAGAACGAAAGCCTTATTCCGGCGTTGGAAAGGATGTTGGAAAACAATTTCTGTAAAAAATGTCATGGCGGGCTGATGGATAAAGAAAAACCGGAAGAACAGGAGGAAGAGCCGGAATATGAAGAACCGGTAGATTATCGTCCGGCAAGAACGTTTCCCGTTGTCGATTTTGAAGCGATCGACGAGGCGGATGTGCCTAAGATAGCCACATATCTTGCGGATTGTGATTTTGAGAGTGAATCACTGACGGTTTGCGGTGAGATCACTTATTTGCAGGAGCGTGTATCAAAGCCGAAAACGGACGAAAAGGGTGAAATAAAAAGAGAAGGGAAACCCTATTTGCGTTTTACGATATCGGATTCTACGGGAAAACTTGCGTTTTCGTATTATCCGCGAAAAAAAACAGAAGAAAAGATACGCGAGTTAAAAGAGGGAGACAGGATCGTATGCACAGGCCGAATGGAGTGGTTTAACGATCGGTTAAGTTTTGTGGCTCGTTATATAAACCGCGGATCGATGCCGGAAAATTTTATTCCGAAAAAGCGGGAGTCAAAGGCGTTGCCGATCCGCTATATGTGCGTACAACCGGAAAAGCTGGTGGATTATGATCAACTCAGTTTGTTCGGGCAACAGGAGCTGCCTGCAGAATTTATCGAAACAACTTTTGTAGTGTTTGACTTGGAAACGACGGGGCTTGTCAATTCTCCCGCGGGCGGAAAAATGGATGCGATCACGGAGATCGGTGCCGTTAAAATTGAGCATGGTGAGATCCGCGAAAAATTTTCCACTTTGGTGAACCCGGAGCGGAAGTTGGACGAAGAGATTGTAAAGCTGACCGGTATCACGGATGAGATGCTGAAAGATGCGCCGAGGATCGGAGAAGTGATCGGTGATTTTTGTAAGTTTTGCGACGGGTGCGTTCTGGTTGGACACAATGTGCAATTCGACTATAAGTTCGTGCGGTATTATGCAGAACAGGAAGAATATTCTTTTGAACACAAAGCTTATGATACGATGACGATTGCGCAGGGCATGTTATTTTTGCCGAATTATAAGCTGAATACGTTGGCAGACTATTATGGCATATCCTTCAATCATCACAGGGCGTGGTCGGATGCGCATACGACGGCAAAAATTTTTATAGAACTGATAAAAGCAAAAAAATGCTTGCCAAATAATTAGATTTATGGTATAATCGGGATACTGAATAATGTATGCTGGGATTGAGAGTGGGTTTCTGCTCTCAAATCTTTTTATGTGTCGGATTTTTCAGTCGGCGAGGTGAAGGATGAAAGTCAAGACAGTGGAGGAGATAGAGGCTGCATTGGCGCCGGTCGCGGCCGCAGTCGGAGTTGAAATATACGAAACGGTGTTTAAGCAGGGAAAAAATCCTTCGCTCACGATCTATCTGGATACGGATCGGGAAGGCGGAATTGATCTGGATACCTGTGAAAAATTTCACAATGCCGCCGATCCCGTACTGGATGAGCTGGATCCTACATACGGGCAGCCGTATACGTTGAACGTCAGCAGTCCGGGGTTGGATCGGCCTTTTCGCAAAGACAGTGATTTTCGGCGCAACATAGGGAAGAAGGTAGAAGTAAAGCTGTACGCGCCGCGGAAGGGCGAGAAATTTTTTGAAGCATTGCTGGTGGATTTTGATGCGATAGGCGGGAATGTAACACTGGAAAAAGACGGAGAAACGTTCAAGCTGAATCTGACGCAGATCGTAAAAATTTCACAGGCGATTGAATTTGACTGATTGTAGAAATGAGAATCAAAAATCGAGGAGAAGACAATGGTAAGCAAGGAATTCTTTGAGGCTTTGGCCGATTTGGAGACAGAAAAGGGGATCAATAGCGAGATATTTATAGAAGCGCTTCGCAATGCGTTGATTTCCGCGTATAAAAAGCAGTACGAAGGCGGCGCAGGAGAAGTAGATGTTCGCATCAATCCCGAAAAGAATACCATTCGGTGTTTTACAGTAAAAACGGCGGTTGAAGAAGTCGTGGACCGTGAAAAGGAAATATCGATTGCAGAGGCTCAGCTTCTCAAAAAGAGTTACAAAGTGGGGGATCTGGTATACGAAGAATTTGCGCCGAAAGATTTCGGGCGGATCGCTGCGCAAACGGCAAAGCAAGTGATCTTGCAAAAGCTGCATGAAACGGAGCGAGACAACACGTTAAATGAGTTTTCCGATAAAAAAGACGAACTGATGAGCGGTGTCGTACGCAAGGTAGATGCGCGCAATGTGTACATTGAATTGGGAAAAGGTCAGATCGAAGGCGTAATGTTGCCGCAAGATCAGGTTCCCGGAGAAAAATACGAAGTGAACGATCGCATCAAAGTTTATGTCAAGAACATAAAAAACGGCGGCAGAGGAGCACAAGTGCTTGTGTCGCGTACGTCGGCGGGATTGGTCAAACGTCTGTTTGAAGAAGAAGTGCCTGAAATTAAAGCGGGTACGGTCGTGATCAAATCCATATCGAGAGAAGCCGGTCAGCGCACGAAGATGGCGATCAGCAGTGAAGATCCGCAGGTGGATGCAGTCGGCGCTTGCGTCGGGAACAAGGGGGCGCGAGTGAACGCGGTTGTTTCCGAGCTGGGCGGAGAGAAAGTGGATATCATTCAGTGGAGTGAAAATCCTTTGGAATTTATAGCAAAGGCGTTATCCCCGGCTAAAGTGATTTCTGTTACGCAGGTGGATGAAAAGTCTGCGGTAGCGGTCGTTCCGGACGATAAATTGTCTTTGGCGATCGGTAGGGACGGACAAAATGCACGGCTTGCGGCACGTCTGACGGGATGGAAGATCGATGTCAAGAGTGAGAGTGCGGCGGCTAAAATGGAAGAGCTGCATGCAGCGGAAGCGGCAGACAAAGGGGAGCAGGAAAGCGAATAAAAGATTTTGATCGTTTTGCGGAACGAGATAGATGCAGGAATGATCGGATCAGGTTGAATTTGCGAGGGCGTCCATGAAAGTAAAAAAGATACCGATGCGAATGTGCATTGCTTGTCATGAAATGAAACCGAAGAAAGAGATGTTGCGCGTTGTTAAGCCGAAAGAAGGGGATGTATTTATTGATTTTTCGGGAAAAGCGGCGGGCAGGGGCGCTTATTTATGCGACAATCCGGAATGTATCAAAAAGCTGAAAAAAGCGCGTCTTCTGAATAAAACTTTTTCTTCGGAGATACCTTTATCCGTTTACGACAAGATCGAGGAGGATTTTCTTGCAAAGAAGTAAGGTAGAAACGTATATCGGGTTTTGCAGAAAAGCCGGGAAGCTGACATGCGGATTCAATGCGATCGCGCAGCAAAAGAAGGAAGTTTATCTGCTATTGCTTTGTTGTACGGCATCGGAAAACGCAGTGAAAGACGCATTGAAATTAAAAGAAAGGTTTGGCTGTGAATTATTGCTTTCATCTCGTGTACCTTTGGAGGAAACGGTGGGTAAAGTGAATTGCAAGATCGCAGCAGTGAGAGACAGAGAATTGGCAAAAGCAATTTTGAATAATACAGACGATAATTTTATTTCTTATTCGGGAGGCAACAGGTAAGCACATGGCAGAGGCGAAAAAATACAGCAATATTGAAGACATAGAATCTCTTCTTGGTGAGAGGGGGATTTCTTCGCTGTTAAAAAATGTCCAGGGCACGGAGAAAAAAGTAAACGAAATTCTCAGGAAGCTTTCCGAGTTCGAAAATACGGCGAAACAGAAGGCTGCGGAAGAGGCGAATCTGGCGGCCGAAAAAGCAGCGGAAAAGCCCGTGGAAAAGGCAGCGGAAAAAGCGCCGGAAAAGTCTGTCGAAAAACCGGCCGAGGTGACGGAAAAGCCTGCGGAGAAGGTGACCGAGAAGGAAGAAAAGCCGGCAGTGAAAGACATCAAAAAGGCGGCGGAGAAAGCGGAAGAACCTGCAAAGCCGAAGGCGGAGGCGGATGTTGCGCCCCAAGCACGCGCACAAGTATCCGTCAAGCAAGAATCGGAACAGGCGCAAAAAGCGCAGGAACCGAAGAAACCCGTTGCGGAAGCATCTTCTGAACCGGTAAAGAAAGACACGGAAGTTCAAAAATCGCCCGTGGAAGAGCATAAAGCGGAAGAATCGGCGCTTGTTTCGGAAAAGCAGGCGGAACCTTTGAAGGTAGCGGATAAGCCGGCGGGAAAGCCTGTGGCGAAAGTTCCCGATAAACAAATAGAGCGAAAGAACGGTACGACGATCATCAGCACGAAGTATGCGGATCCTCGTACGCGCGAACAAATGCGTGCAACATTTATCAATAACGATCGCAGACCGCGCGGTGAGCGGCCTGCGCCGAACGGCAATGCGCAGGGACAAGGAGCAAACGGTACGCGTTTCGCATCGAACGGCGGTATGTCGGGTTCGAACAATGCACGCTTTTATTCAAACGGCGGTGCGGCGGGAACAAGCGGAACAAGGCCCTCGCCGTATGGAGGAAGGAACGGGCAGACAAACGGGACGCAGGGTAAATTCGGAACAAGACCTGCTCAGTCCAATCGTCCGACGGGTGCAGGAAGAACCGGTTCGCAGAATTTACAGGGAAGCAGATTTGCGGCAGAGCCGCCCGCAATACCGGTCGCTCCTACGAAGAACCATGCGGCAGCAAAGAAAAAGACTTCCTATGAAAAGCCGTATGTTGAACAGAAACAAAAAACGGTCAATAAGCGTGCACTGGTAAAACAGCAGGTTTCAGTTTCGGATTTTGATGAAGACAAGAGCGGATACAGAAAGCTTCGCGTTAAGAAACAGAAACAGCAGACAGTGCAGACGATCAAGATCGATCATGCCGTAGTTACGACGGAAAATATTCCGATGAAAGTTCTGAGCGAAAAGCTCGGGATCACAGCAGTGGAGATTACAAAGCGTCTCTTTAAGGAAGGCATCGCGAAAACGATCAACGATTCGATCGATTATGATACGGCGGCATATATCGCCAGCGATTTAGGAATCGAACTTGAATATAAACCTGAAAAGACGGCGGAAGAGGCACTCGACGAGATTTATAAAGCGGAATCGGGCTCAGAAGAAGGGGCGGTTACGCGTCCTCCTGTCGTTACGGTTATGGGGCACGTCGACCATGGTAAGACGTCGTTGCTCGATAAAATCCGAAGCACGAATGTGACAGCCGGTGAAGCAGGCGGGATCACGCAGCATATCGGTGCTTATTCTGTGACGGTAAAGGGAAAGACGATCACTTTCCTTGATACGCCGGGACATGAAGCGTTTACGGCAATGCGTGCGCGCGGAGCGTCGGTAACGGATATTGTTGTTTTGGTGGTTGCGGCAGACGATGGGATCATGCCGCAGACGGTAGAGGCGATCAACCATGCGAAAGCGGCGGATGTTCCGATTATCGTTGCGGTCAACAAAATGGATAAACCCGAAGCCAATTTGGATCGAGTAAAACAAGGTTTAACGAACAACGGGCTTGTCCCCGAAGAATGGGGCGGCGACGCGATCGTGGTTCCGGTATCGGCGAAGACGGGGGCAGGAATTGAAGATTTGCTTGAAAATATCAATCTCGTAGCCGAGGTAAAGGAACTGAAAGCGAATCCCGATAAAATGGCGCGCGGTGTCATTATTGAAGCGAAGCTCGACAAAGGCAAGGGGCCTGTGGCGTCGGTATTGATCCAGAACGGTACTCTGCATACGGGGGACAATATTATATCCGGAACGACGACGGGGCGTGTGCGTGCCATGATCGATGACAAAGGCAGGATGGTCAAAGCGGCAGGTCCGTCGATGGCAGTATCGATCCTTGGGTTGGAAGATGTACCGAATGCAGGAGATTCCATAATCGCTGTTGAACAAGATAAATTGATGAAGCAGGTACAGGACGAACGTAAACGGAAAGAGAGCGAATCGATGATCAAATCACAGGCGCGGGTCACGCTGGACGATGTATTCGGGAAAATTGCCGAAGGCAAGATCAAAGGGCTCAATATAATTGTCAAAGGCGATGTGCAGGGATCTGTGGAAGCAGTCAAACAATCTCTTTTGAAGCTTTCGGGCGATGAAGTTCGGGTTAATGTTTTGCATAGCGGAGCAGGTGCGATCAATGAATCAGACGTTATGCTTGCGGATTCTTCGAATGCGATCATCGTAGGGTTCAATGTGCGGCCGGATACAAAGGCGAAAGCATTGGCGGAAAAGAGTCATGTCGATATACGTTCATATCGTATCATTTACGAGCTTCTCGATGACATACAGGCGGCTTTGAAGGGCATGCTTGCACCGAAATATCGTGAGATCATGACGGGAAAATGCGATGTATTGCAGACTTTCAAGATTACGGGAGTCGGCATGGTCGCAGGCTGTTATGTAACGGAAGGGAAGATTGTCCGCAACGGAAAATTGCGTATATATCGCGACGATGTGATGATCGTGGAAGGCGCAGTACGGCAACTCAAACGGTTCAAAGACGATGTAAAAGAAGTATCGGGCGGCTTTGAATGTGGCGTCAGCATAGAAGGGTTTGACGGGATCCAGGTCGGCGACGTTATCGAGTGTTATATCACGGAAGAGATTCCGGCGTAACGCAAAGGAGGTACAGAATGAAATCACTTCGGGGTGAGCGGCTTTCCGCGGAATATCAGAAAGCAGTCTACGAGGTTATTTCCACCAAGCTCAAGGATAAAACGGATCGGATCAAGGGTATTGTCAGTGTTACGAAGGCAGACGTGTCACCGGATCTGAAAAATGCTAAGATTTGGATCAGCGTGTTTGCCCGGAATGCACAGGAGAGTGCTGATACTTTTTCGGCGATTGAAGAGCATGCAGGATTTATTCGTTATGAACTTGCGCACAGGATGCAGATGCGCACGGTACCCGAGCTGCATTTTGTTTGGGATGACACGATGGAATACGGGGATAAAATTGATCGTCTGATCAAAGAAATTCACAAAGGCGAGGAGAATTGAGTTTGACACTGAAAGAGTTATCTGACCGACTGAAAAAACTGAAAAGCGCAGCAATTTTTTGTCATATGCGCCCGGACGGCGATACGCTTGGCTCAGCAATGGGATTAAAATATTTGTTGGAGAGCGTAGGTGCCAAGTGCCGTGTCGTTTGTGAGAGCACGGTGCCGGAAAAGTTTCTGTTTTTACAGGGGATGGATACAATTTCGGATGTTCCGATGGGTGACGAAGAAGCATATATAGCAATCGATTCAAGCGAAATTCATCGCCTTGGGATGTTAGCCGAGACATTTGAAAAGGCCAAAAAGATAAAATTTAATATAGATCATCATATATCCAACAGTCGGTTTGGCGATGTTGTTTATGTGGAGGATCGCGCTGCCACCTGTGAGATCGTGACGGAACTTTCCAAATATTTTCCGGAACCGTTGACGCCGCTTGCGGCGAACTATTTGCTATTGGGGCTGAGCTCGGATACGGGGAACTTTGCTCATAAAAATGTAACGCCGAACACTTTTTTGGCTGCGGCAAAACTGACCGCTTGCGGAGCCGATATCTATACGATCCAATATAATATGTTCAAAAAGCAATCGGCGGCTCGTGCGTTGTTGTTCGGCCGCACGATGAGCGGCATCCGTTATTTCTTAGACGGAAAGTTTGCCGTGATCTGCGTAACACAGCAGCAGCTGAATGATTGCAACGCCACGGCGGACGTAACGGAAGGATTTATAGATTTTCCTTTGTCGGTAGACGGAGTGGAAGTTGCGGCATGCCTTTTGGAAACAGGGAATGAGAGATATAAGATATCCTTACGTTCCAAGGGTTTGGCAGATGTGAATGCGATTGCTTCTGTTTACGGCGGAGGCGGGCATATCCTTGCGAGCGGATGTATGCTGAACGGTGCCATGGAAGAAGTCATTGACAAACTTCGCTTTACTGTTTCGCAATACATTGAAAAGTAAAAATTTGAACGGGCGTATTTCATGGCGCCCTTTCTTTGTATTTGAAAGGGTTTTCGGAAATAATCGGATATTTTGCTTTGGGGTCGAATTTGGAGGAAAAGTGGAAAACAAAAGCGGATTTATCAATTTAAATAAGCCGGAAGGAATGTCGAGCGCGGCGGCTGTATCGAAGGTAAAGCGTATTACAGGTATGGCTTGCGGCCATATGGGTACGTTGGACCCGATGGCATCGGGAGTTTTGCCGGTTGCGATCGGTAATGCAACCAGGTTGTTTTCCTATTTATTGAATAAAGAGAAACGTTATCGTGCAGTATTTCAATTCGGAGTGTTGACGGATACTTTGGATTCTACGGGTTCCGTGCTTTCGCAAGGCGGTCGAATTCCCGTTGAAGAAGAAATAGAGGATGTATTGACGCAGTTTTGCGGAGAAATCGAACAAGTCCCGCCGGCATACAGTGCAAAAAATGTGAACGGTGTAAGGGCATACCGATTGGCGCGGGAAGGAAAAGAAGTAGCGTTGCAAGCAAAGCGCGTGTATATCCGAGAGATATCATTGGTCGGGAAATGCGGTTCGGATCGTTACGAATTTGTAATTTCTTGCGGCGGAGGCACATATATCCGTTCGCTGGCGAGGGATATCGGGGCTGCATGTGGAACGGAAGGTATCATGACATCCCTCATACGAGAAAAAAGCGGTGCTTTTCGTTTACAGGAGAGCATTTTACCGTCAGAGCTTACGGCAGAAAATTGGGAAGAAAAACTGATCGCTCCCGACCTTGTTTTTGAATTTCCAAAGTTGAATTTTGACGGATATGATGCAGTTCGGCTTCGCAACGGGCTGAAATTGGAATGCGCAGAAGATGACGGGGAATACAAATTGTATTTGGATGATGAATTTTACGGAATTGCGGAAGTAGAGCGGGGAATTGTTCGAGCAAAGGTAAAGCTGATCTGAGGCGACGATATGAAGATAATACCATTCGGCGAAAAAAAATATGAAAATTCGTGTGTGCTGTTGTTGGGATATTTTGATGCGATGCACATCGGGCACAGGAAGCTGATTGCCGATGCAAAACAGATTGCGATCCGTGAAGGGATAGAAACGGGTTTAATGACGTTTACGGGTGCCAAGAAAGGCGGACAAGTCTTTGTTTTCGAAGAACGCCTGCGGCTTTATCGGGAGACTGGAATTGACTTTGTATACCCGGCCGAATTCAATTCAGAGTTTCGGAATATGTCCGGAGAGGAGTTTTTGCGGCAGGTAACAGACCAGATGAATGTAAAGGAGTTCGTCTGTGGGGAAGATTATCGGTATGGTAAAAACGCGGAAAGCGGGATAAAGGAACTTTCGGAATTCTGTAAAGAAAAGTCGATCGCGCTTTATGCAGAGCGCTTGGTAGAGTACGGCGGAGAAAAAGCTGCGGCGAGCGAAGCAAAAAGATTGTTGGATGAAGGGAATGTTGAGGCGCTTGAAAAACTTCTTGGAGGGAAGTATTTTATCAGCGGCAATGTTTCTACGGAAGGAAGAAGGGTCGGTACGCGAATCGGATTTCCTACGGCGAATATACATCCGCAAGTGGGGAAATATCCGTTGCGTCAAGGCGTATACGCGGTTTGGGCCGAAATAGATGGGAAAAAATATAAAGGGATAGCCAATTATGGGGCGCGTCCTACCTTTGAGGATATGCGCATCGTATTGGAAATTTATTTTGTCGGTTACGAAGGAAATTTATATGGCAAGGAATTAACGGTATATTTTGATTATTTTCTTCGAGAAAACCGTAAATTTTCATGCGCAGAGGAGCTTCAGGCGCAATTAAAAAAAGATTTGGAGAAACTTAAATGATCAAATTCGGGCCGAGCGGCAACAGTGAAAGTTTTTATGCACAGGGTTATTCGCATACCGAGCAGGCGGCGAAGTTTGTGCGGGATATGGGGCTGGATTGTTTTGAATACTCATTTGGCCGCGGAGTCAACATGGGAGAAGCAAAAGCGATTTCCATCGGAGAAGCCTTTCGTGAACAGGGGATAGAGATCAGCGTTCATGCACCATATTATATCAATTTTGCAAATACTGAAGAAGAGAACGCTCAAAAATCCTATAACTATGTCCTTGAAAGCGGTAAGGCTTTGCAGCTTATGGGTGGGAAGCGTTGTGTTTTTCACAGTGCCACGCAGGGCAAGTTATCCCGAGAGGAAGCTGTTCGATTGACCGAAGAGCGGTTAAAGGTGTTGCGCGATTATATCTATATGAATAATTTACAGGAACTGAATTTCTGTCCGGAAACCATGGGCAAGATTGCGCAGATCGGCACCATGGAAGAAATAGTACAATTTTGTAAAATTGACAGGATATATTTGCCGGCGATAGATTTCGGACATTTGAATGCGCGGGGTCAGGGTATTCTGAGGACAAAAAATGATTACAAACAGCTTCTCGAATATATGGTAGAAGAACTCGGATATGAACGGGTAAAACATTTTCATGTTCATTTTTCCAAAATACAATATTCTGCGAAAGGGGAAGTGCGGCATCTGACATTCGAAGATACAATATACGGGCCGGAATTTTATCCTTTGGCGGAGGCGTTGCATGAGTTGAAATTGGAACCTTATATTGTGAGTGAATCGGCAGGAACGCAGGCGGAAGACGCAAAAGCAATGAAAGAGATTTACGAGCAAATGCGTTGAAAAAGGTCATAAACCGCTGAATTTACGGGTTAAAAGTGCAGTGGGATAATTGACTTATCATAGAAAATTTGATACAATAATTTCATGGACAATACAAGGAAGATTTTCAGTGAAATCAAGGCGGACGCGATGCTTACCGCCAGCTCGGATCTTCGTTCATATTTGACGGGATTTACGAGTACATTCGGTTTTGTCTATACGGACGCGCAGGAGACTGTGTTTTTTACCGATCCTCGCTATGCGGAAGGTGCGAAGGCAGCCTTAAAGGACAAGTTTATCAAGGTCGAGATTGCGCAGACGGAAGAGTGTGTCCTTGATTATATAAAGAGTAAAAAAGTAAAAAAGTTAGCTGTTCCGATGGAGCGGGTAACGGTTCCGCAGTATGAAAAATTGCAGTCGCGCAGATTTCGGCTTGTGGACAGTATGCCGCATTTTATACGGGCGATGGCGATCAAGAGCGAGCAAGAAAGTGCATTGATCGGCAAAGCATGTGAGATAGCGGAATCAGCCTTTCTTCGGCTTCTCGGCGAACTCAAAGAGGGGATGACGGAGAATGAAACAGCGGGTTTGTTGGAATATCTTATGCGTCAGGCCGGAGCGGAAAACCGATCGTTTGAGACGATAGCGGCATTCGGAAGCGGATCATCTGTCCCGCATCATGCTTCGGGGCAAACTCGGTTAAAAAAGGGCATGCCGGTATTGCTGGATTTCGGCTGTAAGTATGGCGGGTATTGTTCAGACATCACGCGGACTTTTCTTTTCGGCAAGGGCGACGGGCAGGAAGATTTTATCAAGACATATGAGTCGGTCTACGCGGCGCATATGACGGCGGCAGAATATATCCATGCGGGTATAACGGGGCGGCAAGCAGATGCTTATGCGCGCAATTCCTTGAAAGAAAATGGACTGGATAAATTTTTTACGCATTCGCTGGGTCATGGGATCGGGATCAACATACATGAATATCCCACATTGAGTATGCGAAGCGAACAGATTTTGGAAAACGGTATGGTCTTTTCAATCGAGCCGGGTGTGTATTTTGAAAACAAATTTGGCATACGGATCGAAGATTCTGTGCAACTGATTGACGGAGATGTCGTATCGTTCATGAAGACGGATAAAAAACTCGTGGTGTTATAAAGAAGCATTGCGGGAAGAAATAGACGGAGCAAAGCTCGAAGGTAAATTATTGAAGGAGAAATATATATGATTTCAGCAGGAGATTTCAGAAAAGGTGTGACCATCGAATACAACGGCAACGTATATGTCGTTGTGGAGTTTCAGCATGTTAAGCCTGGGAAGGGCGCGGCGTTTGTCAGAACAAAATTGAAAAATGTTGTTACAGGCGCAGTATTGGAACAGACATTTAACCCTTCGGAAAAGGTGGAAAATGCGCATATCGAAACCAAAAAGATGACGTATTCATATAACGACGGTGATTTGTATTATTTTATGGATGAAGAATACAATTTGACTCCGCTCAATCATGATCAGGTAGAGGATGCCTTGAAGTTTATTAAGGAAAACGATACGGTAACGGTGCGTTTTTATAAAGGATCGGCGTTCTCCGTTGAGTGTGAAAATTTTGTGGAATTAAAGATTATAGAGGCAGAGCCGGGTGTTCGCGGGAATACGGCAACCAATGCGACGAAGACTGCGACATTGGAAACGGGTGCAAAAATCCAGGTTCCGATGTTTGTAAATGAAGGGGAAGTTATCCGTGTAGACACACGTACAGGCGAATATATGGAGCGTGTAAAATAAGGAACGGATCAGAAAAGCCGCTTTTGTAAGCGGCTTTTCTTTCGTTTAAGGAAAGAGAGGAAAACATGAGAGCGGTGATTCAGCGGGTCGGTCGTACTTCATTGCGTGTCGACGGGAATTTGATTTCAGAGATAGAAAAGGGTTTGGCTGTATATTTAGGGGTTGCACCGGAGGACAGTGAGAAAAATGCGGCGGCGATGGCAAAAAAGATCGTGTCGCTGCGAATATTTGAAGATGAGAACGGAAAAATGAATTTGTCTGTCCGCGATATCGGCGGAGAAATTTTATTGATTTCGCAATTTACTTTGTACGCAGACTCGAGTCATGGAAACCGTCCGAGTTTTATCGGTGCTGCAAGACCTGAGCACGCGGAACCTCTCTATAAAGAGGTTGCAAAAGAGATTGCGCAAGCGGGGATCTCTGTTCAGACAGGCGTGTTTGGAGCAGACATGAAGATCGAGCAATACAATGACGGACCGGTTACGATTTTATATGAATGTTAAAAATGCCGGCGGAAAAAAATAACAATTAAAAAAAGTCAGCAGATATACTTGAATTTTTCTTTCAAATCGAGTATAATAGATTACACAACGGAACGGGAAAAATCCCGCCTGAAAAAAACATATTGCGGTCTGCGGTGTTCGGAGTTCGAAT
>CASEFE010000038.1 GCA_949287105.1 uncultured Bacillota bacterium | reverse complement strand
CCGCTATTTACAGTTTTTGGCGCGAAATTCAGATTTTATATTTTTTATAGAAAATTCCGCCGGATTTCCTATGAAATCCGGCGGAATTTTTAAATCTTTATTCAGATTGAATCCGTATTATTTTTCATCTAAATCGAGATATCCTTCGGGATCAACACTTTCCCCGTCCTTAGTAACGCTGAAATGCAGGTGCGAGCCTTCCTTGAATTCGTTGCCCATCACATCTGCCGCAGCGGACACTGATCCGATCTGCTGACCCTTGGTGACTTTATCGCCAACCTTCAAGCCGGCAGCAACATCGATCGAGGCGTATTCCGATTTAAGGCCGTTGCCGTGATCGATCACCACTTTTCCGCCTTCAAGAAGAGTATCCGTCACACTTTCCACCGTTCCGGAGTAAGCAGCGCTGACCTTCGTTCCCGCTTCCGCCTTAAAGTCTACGCCGGTATGCAAATAATAACGGTTGAGCGTCTGATTGTGCCAGAACGTATACGATGCACCAAGTGTTGCATTCTCAACGGGAAGCGAAAAAACAATTTCTCCGCCGCTCGGCGTATCCGGGTCATCGGGATCTTCGGGATCTTCGGGATCTTCCGGCTCTTTTCCGTCATCCGGATCTTCCGGCTTTTCGATCGATACGCCGGGATCCTGTGTTACGAACACAACTGTCAATGTCACGGCCACTGCAAGCACGAGCGCGCACGCCGCCAACACGATATAGTATACCGTTTTGCGCCGGACTTTCACAGGCGTTTCGTTTTCTTTTCCGTATTCTTCATGATTCTTTTTCATTCTTGATTCCTCCAAAAGAATTTGATAATTTGATTTTTGACCGATTTTTTTCTTTTATACATTTTCAAAAAAAATTTTTTTAATATCCGCCAAAGATAAGCGGATACCCAACCGCCGCGCCCTCGCCGCGCACTGCCACTTGCAGGTTGACATTTTCTCCTGCGATCATAACGCCGCCGCCCAGCCGCGCGGAGTAATAATAATAATTTTGTACGTCCGCTGCCTGCTCGGTAAAAACAAGTTTCGCCCCGTACCTTTTTGCCTGCGCAAATGCCATTGTCTCGTTCTCATAACGAGCGCTTTCGCCGGTCAAAGACTGCAAAGAAAATTTTACGCGTGCGGCATCCTCTCCTTCGGCAGAAACGATCTTTGCCTGTGAATTTTCGCTCTGCGTATAGAACAGGTACGTCTGAGCGCCGTCAAAAAGAAGAGCTTTTTCCGTTGCCTGCGGCACGACGAGCGCGGCAATGCACAGGATCGACACCGCAAACAGAGATAAAACTTTTGTAAACATAAAAATACCTGCCTCCGTTTTCGAAGACAGGTATTGCCACTTTTTTCTTAAATTATACCCCAAAATCAGTAAGAATTAAATAGGCGTGTATTTCCGACCGTTCGCGCTTTTCTATATTTTTAAATATTCTTCAAAAATATTTTTCATCATTTGAAATATTTTTTAAAAATATTTTACTTAACCGCAACAATATTTAAGGTATCACCGCTTATTGTTTTCCCTTTTTACCCAAAGGAATGTGCGCACAGGCATTGACGGAAAGATCGGAAAAATTTCTGTTTTTATATTGGATCAGCCCTTCCGCCGCGATCATCGCCGCGTTGTCCGTACAGTATTTTTTTTCGGGGATCACACAACGTATGCCCTTTGCTTTACACATCTTTTCCAGGCTTTCCCGCAAATAGCCGTTTGCCGCCACACCGCCGCCGACTGCTATCGTGTCACACCCCTTTTCAATTGCCGCGCGGACGGCGCGCTCGCATAAAACGTCGCATGCGGCGCTCTGAAACGAAGCCGCCACATCTGCGCGGCTGTACGCCTCTTTTCTCTGCTCCTTATTATGACAATAGTTGAGAACTGCCGTTTTCAGGCCGCTGTATGAAAAATCATAGCCGTTCCCTTTGAACATTTTGGGAAACTCAATACAAGCCTTTCCTTCGCGCGCCAACCTTTCCACATTCGGGCCTCCCGGATACGGAAGCCCCAGTACGCGCGCCGCCTTATCAAAGGCTTCGCCTGCAGCATCATCCCGCGTGGAACCCAATATTTCAAATTCGTCGTAGCTTTTCGTATACAGGATTGCCGTATGCCCTCCGCTTGCCAGCAAAGTAATAAAAGGTGGCTTTAATGCTTTATCCGTCAGGTAGGCGGCGGCAAGATGGCCGCGGATATGGTCGACGCACACGAGCGGCACGTCCAACGTCCACGCAAACGACTTTGCAAACGAAAGCCCCACCAACAATGCCCCGAGCAAACCAGCTCCGTATGTCACGGCGACGGCATCGATTTCGGACAAAGAAATGCCCGCATCCTTCACGGCGCCTTCCACCGCCTCTGAAATCGCATCCGTATGTGCTCTCGATGCAATCTCCGGCACGACGCCGCCGTATTTTGCCTGCTCCGCCGCCGATGATACGATCACACTTGACAAAATTTCTCGGCCGCGGATCACTGCCGACGCCGTTTCGTCACACGAGCTTTCGATTCCCAAAATAATGGGCGTGTCCTTCACCGCCAAATCAGAAAAACGCTCCGCATACCCCATACAGCCACCTCCTTTGCCGCATTCTGTACGGCACATATGCGGCTCGCCGCATACGGCAGTCCGCAACGGCTTATTTCCCCGTCTTTTCAGACGAATGTGCCGCCCAACATATATAAAAAGTGAAAAGAGAGGGAATCCCTTCCCTCATCTCATGAAATTTTTCATTTTTTTCGGAATGCGGTCATACACGACAATCCGCTCATCCCCGCCAAAGATTCTTTCAAACGCCGGCTGATACATGGAATAGATGCTTTCTGCTATAAAAACCTTTCCGCTGAAACCGGAATTCCAAAATTCTTTCAAAAAATCAAAATCTATGAACATATCCGTGATGTGTTCTTTCCGAAATGTGAGCCGCGCCGCCGTCCGTACATCACAAAGATCTATTTCGTCCTCGTCCACCTTTCTGAAAAGACAAAGCGCGGGGACCGTTGCCATCCCGTCTTTCAACGCAAACGTAACGGGAGTAAAACCTTTTCCCCGACGGTATTCGTCATACACGCAGATGACCGCCGCACCGATCTCTTCCACCGGACACTTGCAAGGAACACCTAATTTAGAATACCGAAGTACTTCTCCGCTTAGCCAATATTTAGAAAAAATCACAAACTGCGGCAATCCCGCGAGCAGTGCGCCGAATACAATACAGACGATTGCCGCCGAAAGCACCCAGAAAAAAATCGACAGCACGCCCAATACGATAAAAATTCCGCCCAGCACGAGGAAAAAAGCCATGTTTCCGCCCCGCCGGTATTGTTTATAATACTTTGTCATAATCCTTTTTGATCTGTTTTCCTTCGCTTTCGTACGGCCGCCGAATCTTAAATTCTACAACCTCTGATCTGAGATACTTTTCTGACTTTATTTTCGAAAACTCTTATGATGCACTCAAACATTTTTAAACCGCCTGACATTTTTCGTTGCACGCACGCGGTTTCTTAACAGCAATCAGCTTTTTTTCAGGTATTCGATGATAAACGGCTGAATATCCCCGTCCATGACCGCCTGAATATTCCCCGATTCGTATCCGGTACGGTGATCTTTCACCAATGTATACGGACAAAAAACATAGCTGCGGATCTGGCTGCCCCATTCGATCTTTTTGATCTCGCCTTTCAGATTCTGCTCGTTTGCAAGCCGTTCGCTCTCTTTCAGTTCAATGAGCTTGCTTCGGAGCATTTTCATCGCCATTTCCCGATTCTGGATCTGCGACCGCTCGTTCTGACAGGATACGACGATCCCTGTGGGAATATGCTGAATACGAATAGCCGACTCCGTCTTATTGATGTGCTGCCCGCCGGCGCCGGAAGAACGAAACGTCGTGACTTTCAGATCCTCACTGCGGATCTCTACATCCCCGTCATCCTCGATTTCGGGCATGACTTCCAGTGAAGCAAACGAAGTATGACGCCGTTTATTTGCATCAAACGGAGATATACGCACCAAACGATGCACCCCCTTTTCCGCTTTCAAATATCCGTACGCGTTTTCACCTTCTATGCGAAAATCAACGCTCTTGATCCCCGCCTCGTCTCCGTCAAGACGATCGATCTCCGTCACTTTATATCCGTTGCGTTCCGCATAGCGCGTATACATACGGTAAAGCATGGATACCCAATCGCAGCTTTCCGTACCGCCTGCCCCCGAATGGAGAGTCAGCAATGCATTATAGCTGTCGTATTTTCCGCGCAGCAAAGACCGGATCCGCATATCCTCCAAATCCTCTTCGGCCGTTGCCAGCAATGTATCGAGTTCGGGAACAAGATCTTCTTCTTCCGTTTCTTCAATGAGATCGATCACTTCATACACTTCGTCAAGCGCCTTTTTTCCCTTTTCATAGGCATTGATCCTGCTTTCGACCGAGGAAATCTCCCTGCCCAGTTTGGCGGACATTTCAAGGTTTTGCCAGACTTCCGGCTTTTCCTGTTCCGCCTTCAATTCGACAAGCCGTTCTTTTTGCAAGTCAATCTCCAACGCGGCTTTCGTTTCTTCCAAGGTTTCGGAAAGCGCCTTGGCACGCAATCTGTAATCATCTGCTTTGAACATATCTAACTCCTGATTTTCCTATCGATTATACCACAGAACCCGATCCCTTGTCAACACTCCGCACAATCGGCACAAAACGAGGCCGCTCCGCACAAAAATTGCGCTGCCTTTTTAGCCAATCGGTTTACGCCTTAAACTTATGCCAGAAACAAATAAACGTAATAGGCGACAAACCCGCACAAAAACAACACGCCCGCAGGTTTTCCCAACTGATGTTTCTGAAAAAACGACAACACAAACAGTAAAACTGCCGCCCCCAACGCGACAAGCGCATCGATACCGTTTCCCGCCGTAAATCCGAGCGGATAAACAAGCGCGGAAATTCCTGCTACTACAAATATATTAAAGATATTGCTGCCGATCACGTTGCCGACCGCAATATCCGTCTGCCCTTTGACCGCCGCGACGACAGAGGTCACAAGCTCCGGCAACGATGTGCCGACCGCCACCACAGTTAGCCCGATGACGCGTTCCGTAACCCCCGCGTATTTAGCGATATATGTCGCCGCATCCACAAGAAGCGTTCCGCCGCCTACAACCATGCCCAGTCCCACCAACACAAGTACGATCAAAAACCATACTTTTTGCTCCATTTGGTGCATCCAGCCGCCCTGTCTTCCTCCCGCAGCGGGTTCTTTTTCAGATAAACGCTCTTCTTCGGGAAGCAAAAGCATCGCTTTCCGCTTTTTCCCCGCCTGCACCAATAAAATCGTCATATAGGCAGAAAAAACAAGAAGCAAGGCCAATCCGTCATACCAGGAAACTTCCCGTCCCCACCAGCCCAATCCGAGCAGCAAGACACTCGCAAGCAACAGAACCGGCAGATCCAGCCACAACGACTCCTTCTGCACAGGCAAGTTATGAAGCAATGCCGATACGCCCAGAATCAGTAAGATATTGGCAATATTGCTCCCGACCACGTTGCCGATCGCAATATCCGTGGATTTTTCGATCGCCGATGTGACAGATACCGCTAACTCGGGCATACTCGTGCCGAACGCAACCACCGTAAGCCCGATAACAAGCGGGGATATTTTACATTTCTCAGCAATTCCCGCACTGCCTTCCACAAACCAGTCTGCCCCTTTCACAAGCAGTACAAGCCCTACAATTAGAAAAATAATCTGAACCGCAAGCATAATGAAAACCTTTTTATCTTTTGTTATGTCCTTTTTTCCCGTATTTTAATAATCGCCGCGCAAATTGCTTTTCTTCTTGAAGCCCTGAAATAAAACAAGCCGCGGATTTATAAACCTGCAAAATACTTTATTGGTCTTTTGTGTAGTGCGTACGATACCCTTCGTTGGTCCCGGGGCGCAGATCGTTGGGGAAAGAGGCATCCATCTTCATATCAAGAACGATATCCTGTAACTTTTGCGTAATAAAATAACAATTTTCTATATCATACAGAACCGTTGCACCTTCACGGCTCTTTATGTAAATATCTCCCACGCCGCACAATTTATCAAACAAACCGACCTTGAGATTCACAGAACCGATATCGGCATAATAAATATTTTTAAAATCGATACCGATAATACCCGATTTTACGATGATCCGCCTTTCCGTAAAGGCGTATTCGATATTTTTATGCTGACGGCTCGCCGTAACCAGATTAGACAGCCAGATCCAGACAGGAAGAAGGTGAAACGCAAAAAATACGCAAAGCCCGATCAACACCGGAAGCGGCAACTTGGGACCGAAAATGCAAAGCACCGCAATAAAAGTACCGTCAAACAGAAGCCACACCAAAACGATCGGAAGCATGTTAAAAAGCTTACCTAAAATAAAAGCGGATTTTTTCGGTTTTCCCTGCCACAAAATGCGCTCGTCTTTCGAAAGAATTGACGAAATATCGTTATATTTTTTATCTTCTTCGGTGACATTAAAATACTTTTCGTTGAGTTTGGCCATTGTTTCCCTCCTTTTCTTTCATTTTAGCATCGCGTACCGCTTTTGTCAACAGAATGCGCTCTGGCGCCCTTCTTTTGAATTTGCACGTCATTGAAAAAAGCCCTGTACGGGGCTTTTTTCAATGACGTTTATTCGCCTTATTCGTTTTTTCCACAGCAATTTTTATATTTTTTCCCGCTCCCGCAGGGACAAGGATCGTTTCGCCCCGGCGTCTTAGTCGACTTAGGCATCGGACGCGAAGGCTTATCCCCCGAATTGGTCATAAGCTGTGAATTATCCGTCAGATTTTTCGGCTCTTCCACCGGACGGACCATAGGACGCTGCACTTCAATGCGAACTTTCAACAGCATCGCAATGGTGGTATTCTGAATGCGCTCTACCATCTCATCAAACATTTCAAATCCTTCCTGCTTGTAGGAGATGACAGGGTCGACGTTTCCGTATGCACGAAGGCCGATACCCTTGCGGAGCTGATCCATGGCGTCGATCTGATCGATCCAGTTGCGGTCTACATTCATCAAAAGGAAACGGCGTTCGACATCCGCATAATCGATGCCGAATTCTTCTTTGACTTTGGCGATTTTCTCTTCGTATGCTTTCTCCGTTGCCTTCGTGATCTTATCGATCGCATATTCAACATCCCATTTATTCAGTTTTTCCTGCGTAACGAACGCGCTGCCTTCGGGCAAAAGCCTGTTCTCCAATGCACGGTTGAGAACATCGGCATCCCATTTTTCCGGCATCTGGTCAATATTCACCGCTTCCGAAACGACTTTGCGAACAAAATCCGGAATAAATTTCACGACCTGTGCGTGTACGTCTTCCCCTTTGAGCACCTTCATTCTTTCGGCGTACATGACTTCTCTTTGTTTGTTCATGACGTCGTCATACTGCAATACGTTTTTACGGATACCAAAGTTACGGCCTTCAATAGCGCGCTGCGCGCTTTCGATTCCACGGGATAACATTTTGGATTGCAGGCATGTATCTTCGTCTTTGCAGAAAACGCTGTAAATTTTCTTCATGCGCTCTCCGCCGAACCGTTTGATCAGATCGTCTTCCAGCGATATGAAGAACACGGATACGCCGGGGTCGCCCTGCCGGCCGCTTCGGCCGCGAAGCTGGTTATCGATACGGCGCGATTCGTGCCGCTCCGTACCGAGTATGCACAGACCGCCCGCCGCGATCACTTCTTCTTTTTCTTTGTCTGTTTCTTCTTTATAATGAGCATACAGTTCATCGTACATGGCGCGATACTTTTTGCGCAGTTCTTCCTGCTCACCCTGCAATTCGGCATACGATGTGGCAAGCTCGATCATATCGTGCTCTACCCCCTCTTCACGCATCCGCTTTTTTGCAAGATATTCGGGGTTGCCGCCCAACAAAATATCCGTACCACGTCCGGCCATGTTCGTCGCGATCGTTACGGCGCCGAACCGACCCGCCTGCGCCACGATTTCCGCCTCGCGTTCATGGTTCTTTGCGTTCAATATGTTGTGTTTGATCCCGTTTTTACGCAAAACGCGCGCGATCTCTTCCGATTTTTCAACCGTAGCCGTACCGATAAGCAACGGCTGTCCCTTTGCGTGCCGCTCTTCGATCTCCCGAAGCAACGCACGTTTCTTGCCGTC
The DNA here is from genome assembly GCA_949287105.1 of uncultured Bacillota bacterium. Taxonomy (GTDB): domain Bacteria; phylum Bacillota; class Clostridia; order Christensenellales; family Borkfalkiaceae; genus Borkfalkia. The sequence continues at coordinate 25,600 of CASEFE010000038.1, read as the reverse complement.
AACCGTCGAATACACCGCATCGGGATAATCTTTACGGACAACCGGCTTGTTGGTCGGAATCTCCAATACGTCCAGCGAATAAATGGTCCGGAATTCTCCTTCCTCCGTCTTGGCCGTACCCGTCATGCCCGACAGCTTTTTGTAAAGCCGGAAAAAGTTCTGGAAGGTGATCGTCGCAAAAGTCTTGTTTTCGTTGCGCACCTTCACACCTTCTTTCGCTTCGATTGCCTGATGCAAGCCGTCCGAATACCGACGCCCGATCATCAGTCGACCTGTAAACTCGTCGACAATAATGACTTCGCCGTCATTGACGATGTAATCTTCGTCGCGCTTGAAAAGTTTGTGCGCTTTGAGCGCTTGCTGGATATGATGGTTGAGCGAAGCGTTGTCGATATCGCCCAAGTTGTCGATATTGAAAAACCGCTCGGCTTTCTCCGCACCCTTTTCCGTGATCTGCACACTGCGGTTTTTCCGATCAATGACATAATCCCAATCGCCGTATTTGTCACCCTTGGCAATATCGTCGTAATCCCCGTATTTGCTTTCCGGTTCCTCTTCCAGCTCTTCGATCTCTTTCTTTTTCTTCTTTTTGGTATCCGCGTCTTCTTCCGCTTTCACGCCGTCATCTTCAAAACCGCCGGAAAGCGTACGAACAAAACGGTCCACCCGTTCATACAATTCGCTCGATTTATCCCCTTTTCCTGAAATGATGAGCGGTGTTCTCGCCTCGTCGATCAGGATAGAGTCAACTTCGTCGACAATGGCAAAATCCAATTCGCGCTGAACCATCTTGTCAAGGTCTGTTTTCAAATTGTCACGAAGGTAGTCGAATCCCAATTCGTTGTTGGTCGCATAGGTAATGTCGCAACGGTATGCCGCCTGCTTGGAGGGATCATCCATCCCCGGAACGACCACACCGACGGTCAAGCCCAAAAATTTATGAACTTTTCCCATCCAGTCTGCGTCACGGCGCGCAAGATAATCGTTGACCGTCACGATATGCACGCCTTTGCCCGCCAATGCGTTCAGATAGGCAGGAAGCGTTGCCACCAACGTCTTTCCTTCACCTGTCTTCATCTCCGCGATACGCCCCTGATACAGCGCGATACCGCCGATGATCTGCACATGATAATGTTTCATTTTCAGAACACGCCACGCCGCTTCCCGCACAAGCGCAAACGCGTCATACAAAATATCGTCAAGCGTTTCCCCCGCCTTCAACCTGCCTTTCAAGACATCCGTTTGTGCGCGCAATTCGGAATCTTTCATCGCGGCATATTTGGGCTCCAAAGCTTCTACTTTATAAGCCATCTTGTCCAACTTTTTCAGACTGCGGCGCCCATCGCTTCCCAACATGTAATTGATCAGTCCCATTGACCACTCCCCGCCGCACTTCATCCCAGCGCGGCTATCAAATCTATCTTCCTCCGCAATACAATGCGGAAACATACTGCTTTTATTTTACAATATTTTCAACGAATTGTAAAAGAATTTTCATCGAAATTTGTTGAAATTAGAATATTTTAACAGCATTTTCATTTTTCGGATGTGTTTTCTTCTTTCCTCGCAACGCTCGCAATGGTGAGAAGATAGATCTTCTTTGCACCCGCTCCGCGCAAAACACGCGCGATCTCACTTGACGTTGCGCCTGTCGTCATCACGTCGTCGATCAGAATGACCTTCTTGCCTTGAAAGATCTTGCGCGCCGTAAGATGAAAACTGCCGCGAAGGTTCTGTACGCGTTCGCGGCGCGTCAATTCTTTTTGCGCCGCCGTTTCACGCGTCTTTTGCAATGCGTCTTTGATCGGCAATTTCGTTTTTTCGGAAATCTTTTCGGCAAGCAGCCGCGATTGATTGTATCCGCGCTTCTTTTCTGCCGACTCCGTCATCGGAACATACACAAGACAATCCGCATCCGAAAAATCGCTGTGCACAAAACGAAGCATGGAATCCGCAAACACTTCGGCAAGATATTTCCCGCCCGTTTTGAACTTCCGTATAAGACGGATCATTTCCCCTTCATACCGAAAAGCACTGCGCGCTTCATCGTACGACGGCATGTCTGCCTTGCATTCCAGACAAACCGGATAATCTTCTTTGATCGCTCTTCCGCACTTACTGCATACATATCCCGCATTGAAAGGAAGTTCGTCGAGACAATGTTCACAGAAATGCTCCGTCGAATACAGGTCCGCTCCGCATGATACACAAGTATTTCCTTCAAACAACGTCTTTAAAAGCGATTCCACCCATTGCCCGATCCGATGGCTTTTTCCCTTTTCCGCCACGAAAGTTTCCTCCTTCCTTTGTAGATCCGTTCAGCAAAACCCTGCTAATTTCCCGCAATTACACCCTCTTTTGCCTCTTTTCTTGCTGAACCGAAAAAAGACGGCATCAGCCGCCTCTTTTGATTACAAATACTTTTTCAAAGTTTCCGCCATATCCGTCTTTTCCCAAGGAAATTCATCCCTGCCGAAATGCCCGTAAGCAGCCGTCTTTTTGAAGATGGGCTTTCTGAGCCCCAATTTCTCAATGATGGCAAGCGGTCTCAAATCAAAATTTTCCGAAATGATCGAAGCAAGTTTCTCATCGGACACTTTGCCCGTGCCGTACGTATTCACGAAGATAGAAACCGGCTTCGCCACACCGATCGCGTACGCAAACTGTACTTCGCATTCCTCCGCAAGGCCCGCCGCAACAATGTTTTTGCAAATATAACGCCCCATATACGCCGCACTGCGATCGACCTTCGTGCTGTCTTTTCCCGAAAACGAGCCGCCGCCGTGCGCGCACCGCCCGCCGTACGTATCCACTATGATCTTTCTGCCCGTAAGGCCGCTGTCACCTTCCGGTCCGCCGATCTCAAAACGCCCTGTCGGATTGATAAAATATTTTGTGCTTTTATCCAAAAGCGCAGGATCGATCACCGCGTCGATCACATATTTTCGTATGTCTGCTCGAAGCTGTTCCTGCGATACCTGGTCATCGTGTTGCGCGGAAACGACCACCGTATCCACCCGCACCGGTTTTCTTCCTTCATATTCCACTGTGACCTGCGTTTTCCCGTCCGGACGAAGATAGGGCAACTGTCCGCTCTTGCGCACCTTCGCAAGCCGCATGGCAAGTTTGTGCGAAAGTACCGCCGTAAGAGGCATCAGCTCAGGAGTTTCGTTCACGGCATAACCGAACATCATGCCCTGATCCCCCGCGCCGATCTGATCGTATTTTCCGCCCCCCTCTTTATGTTCGAGGGAATTATCCACGCCGAGTGCAATATCCGCACTCTGCCCGTGAATGGCCGTGATCACCGCCAGAGAATTGTAGGAAAATCCCTGCCCGTGTACGTAACCGATCTCTTTGACGGTGTCCCGCACGATTTTCGATATATCGACATAACAATCCGTGGACAGTTCGCCCATAACAAGGACCATGCCCGTCGTTGCACAGCACTCGATCGCCACGCGGGAATTTTCATCCTGCGCAAGGACTGCGTCCAACACAGCATCCGAAATCTGATCGCACACTTTATCGGGATGCCCTTCCGTTACGCTCTCACTGGTAAAAAACTTTCGCATATGATTCACTCCGCTTCCGTTCTCTTTTGTCCCTATATTATATAATTTTGCGGCGGCCTTGTCAATGCTTTGCAAATATCCGAAAAATATGTTACAATTTTTCTGCATCAAAATTCCGTTCGGCCCTTGCCAAACGGAAGATAAAAGAAATTTTTTGATCGGATAAAATCAACGATGGCCAACTGCACTCTCTGTCCGCTCGAATGCGGAATTGACAGAACAACAAAGGCGGGGGCATGCGGGGAAACAGATCGCATACGCATTGCAAAATACGGGCTTCATCCCTTTGAGGAACCCTGTATTTCCTGCAAAAACGGATCCGGCACGATCTTTTTTTGCGGCTGTTCCCTGCGCTGTGTGTTCTGCCAGAATTATTCCCTTTCCCGCTCTGAAACGGGAAAGGAAATTTCTCCCGAAAAACTCGCCGGAATCTTTCGCGAATTGGAAGAGATCGGTGCCGAAAACATTAACCTTGTAACGGCGTCGCACTTTGTGCCACAGCTTATCCGAGCCTTTCAGATCTACCGTCCGAACATACCCGTCGTTTACAACACGCACGCCTATGAAAAGACGGAGGCGCTGAAAGCTCTCGACCGCTTTGTGGATATCTGGCTGCCCGATCTGAAATATTTTTCGCCGAAAGTTTCTTTTCGCTATACTTCGAGATCGGACTATTTCGAATATGCCAGCCGCGCCGTTTCCTTTATGGCACAGCGCACGCCCGTTTTCAAAGACGGAAAAATGCTTTCCGGCTGTATTGTGCGGCATCTTGTGCTTCCGCTCAACACGAATGACAGCATTTCCATCATCGATTGGTTTGCGTCTCTGCATTCTTCCGCCTATTTCTCACTGATGGGGCAATATACGCCCTGCGGACAGATCGAAAAATTTCCGGAACTCAAACGAAAACTTACTAAGCGCGAATACAACAAAGTTCTCGATTACGCACTCTCTGCCGATCTGCCGCACCTGTTCGCACAAGAACTTTCCGCCGCAGACCAAAAATTTATTCCAAACTTTTCGGAAAACTCACCCCACTTGTTTCCTTGACGCCGCCCTTTTTGAATATTTTTCCTTTTGCAATGCGTTTTTTTGAAAATTATTTTATTTCAAACAGTTTTCAAAAAAATTTCGGCAAACAAAAAATGGACTTTTATTGATTTTTCCTGGTTTGTTGATTTTACCGTGTTTATGCATTCGATTTTTGTGCGGTTTTTAGGTAAAAGATGCCTGTTTTTACTGTTTTGCGAATTTTTTACGCATTTTCACCAATTTTTTGACCATTCCTGCGACCTCCGAAGGAGGCGCAGCCGAAAGCTTATGTTCCAGATCTTCAATATCTTGTAAAGAAACTTTATTCATGCCGCAAGTATGCGGATATTTTGGTAAATTATGCTGATAAGCCTTGAAAACGTCCGCTTCGGTTACGAAGACAAAATTTTATTTGATCATGTCAATGCCGTCATTTCGGAAGGCGAACGCATCGGCCTGATCGGCGCAAACGGCGAAGGGAAAACCACTCTTTTGCGCCTGATCTGCGGTATGCTGACGCCCGACGAGGGTCGCATTCTGAAAAAAACCAACTTAAAAATCGGATATCTTGAACAAAACGGCGGCCTTGAAAGCGATAAAACCGTATACGAGGAAATGCGTTCCGTCTTTGCAAATACTTTACGTGCCATCGAAAGCATGCGCGAAACCGAACGCAAAATGGCAGCCACCGAATTCGGAACCAAAGACTTTTCTGCCCTTTCTTCGCGGTACGAACAGTTGCAGCACACCGTAGCCGCCGCCGACGGCTACAACATCGACGTAAAAATCAAAACCGTGCTGAACGGTATGGGGTTTTCAAAAAACTACGAGCAGCGCATATCCACCATGAGCGGCGGAGAAAAAACGAGGCTGAAACTTTGCCGGCTTCTCCTTGAAAGTCCGGAAATTTTGATCCTCGACGAGCCGACCAACCACCTCGATATCGGAACTTTGTTCTGGTTGGAAGAATACCTCAAAAATTACCGCGGGGCCATTCTCACCGTATCGCACGACCGTTACTTTCTCGATTCCGTAGTGACCAAAATTTTCGATCTGGAAAACGGGCGCATCGCCATGTATCGCGCCAATTATTCGAAATTCAAAATTCTCAAAGCGGAAAAATATGAACACGACTGCAAAGAATATCTAAAACAGCAGGAAGAAATTGCCGCCTTGCAGGATTACGTTGCGCGCAATATCGTGCGCGCAACGACGGCAAAAAGCGCGCAGTCGCGCGTGAAAAAATTGGAAAGCATGGATGTACTTGAAAAGCCCGTTCCTCCCCCCGCGCCGCCCCGATTCTCTTTCGAAACGAGCGAAAAATGCGAAGAACGCGCCCTTTCGGTTCAGGGGCTTACCCTCTCGGCCGGCGAAAAACTGCTGTTTTCGAACGCCGAGTTTGAGGTGCGCCGCGGCGAAAAAATTGCCGTCGTCGGCGAAAACGGTACGGGAAAATCTTCGATGATCCGCACTCTTGTTTCCGACCGAAACGCCGCCGTACGTTGGGGACGATACGTTAAAATCGGGTACTATGATCAGGAAAACGCCACCCTCGACCCCGAAGAAACCGTGCTTGGCGCTCTTTGGCACAAGTACACATTTTTAAGCCAGACGCAGGCACGCAATCTGCTTGCCGGAGCAAAATTGACCGCCGAAGACATCGATAAAAAAGTCCGTTCGCTTTCGGGAGGCGAACGGGCAAAGCTGGCACTTGTGCTTTTAGAAGCACAAAAAGCTAATTTCCTTGTTCTTGATGAGCCGACAAACCATCTCGATCTCCCCGCAAGGGAAAGCCTCGAAGAGGCGCTCTGCGCCTTTGAAGGCACACTTTTATTTGTATCGCACGACCGTTACTTTATCGAAAAAATAGCGGACAAAATTTTGGAAATTGCAGACAACAAAATTACACTGTACCCCTGCCGCTACGAGGAATATACCGCCATCAAAAATGCGGTTTCCGAAAATACGGAAACCGCAACCAAAACGGAAAAAACCAATCAGCGCGACAAAACCAATTCATACCGCTCCAAAGCCGATCGTGCCGAAGACGCAAAACGAAAATTTCGGCTGAAAACTTTGGAAGCGGAAATCTCGGCCGTCGAACAGGAAATCGATCGGCTCGAACAAGAGATCGCGCTTCCCGAGATCGCCTCCGATTTTAAGGTTTTGCAGGAAAAATGCACCGCTCTCGAAGCCGCGCATTCCAAACTCGACGCACTTTACGGCGAATACGAAACGCTGATCGATTGACAGAAGTCCCTTGTAAGATTACCTTGGAGAATGCCATGAAATTTGTTCCGAAAATATTTGATCTGCCGGTCAAAATCACACATCTGGTCAATTTGCATTATTTTGAATTTGCAAACAATTACCACACGCGCGAAGACAGCCACGCCTTTTACGAACTTGTCTACGTCGACAGCGGCTGGCTGAACATCGCATCGGAATATTACAACGGAAGACTGAATCAGCGGCAAATGATCCTGCACCTGCCCGATGAGCCGCACGCTCTTTCCTGCGACAAAAACGTGGCACCGGAAGTGATCATCATCGAATTTATCGGCGAATGCAAAGAACTTGCTCCCTTTGCAAAAAAACCGTTTACGCTCAATACGGCATTGCAAAAACTTCTCGCCGAAATCATTCGGGAAGGTTTTGCAGCGTTTGCTCCGCCTTATGACGTTCCGAATATGCCGGAACCGAAAAGGCGCCCGACAAAACCTTACGGCGCTGAACAACTCATCCGCAACCTGCTGGAAGAGTTCTGGATACGCGCCGTCCGCTCATCGGACAGCCGTCAGATCCAGACAGACAGCACAAAATTTGCAGACAGCGAATTCGTGGCGCGCATCGAACAATACATTCAGGAAAATCTCTCCACGCACATTACGATCGGAGAACTTTGTCTTCTGTTCAACACCAACAAGACCACCCTCCACCGCGCCTTTCGCGCCGCGACGGGTGCGACCGTGGTACAACGTATCAACCGCATGCGGATCCATGCCGCCAAAACCCTGATCCGTGAACAGAATCTCAATTTTACACAAATTTCCGAAAAAGTCGGATTTTCATCCGTGCATTATTTTACCCGCGTCTTTGCGCAATACGAAAAGATAACCCCTTCGGAATATTCGAAAACCATTCGCGCACGCCTTGCGATTTCCGACGAAATCTAGCGGATACGCTCCGCAAGAGAATTCACCGTGAGCTTAGCCATCTTCTGGCCGAGCTCTTTTTTTGCATTGGCAGCCGACCGCGTAAACCAATGCGCACGATCATTCAGACGAGAAAGATCGACCGCATTCGGATCCAATGCCCAAAGCAAAGAGGTTTCAAATTCTCCTGCATGATCGTATCCCGTCGCCGTTTGTACCTCCGCCGTCATGGTCGGAATCACTTTGATCCAGGAAAAAGGATTGTCTCCCCCTTCCAAAGATTCGTAATAGTCTTTATATTGCTCGCTGCCCCACCATCCTTCGCCTTTGGTCTCTTCCAGATACCGCATCACCGCTTTTTTTGCCGCTTTCATATAAGAGAGCGTCATCGGCATCAGGCTCTCCATCTCGAATTGATGATGTATCACAACATATATATTTCTCCAACCGCTCCACAGCAGGCTTCGGAACAGATAATAACAGTAATTTTCAAAGACGTCTTCCTCAATATGGACCGTGCCGCTCTCTCGTCCCCCGACCGCATAACTCGCCGGACTGTACCAGATCGTCGGCGCGATCACCAATTCTTTTCTTTCTTCCAGCTGTTCGAGCAATTTTTCTACGATTATACCGTCGCAACCGTATGCACAATGCGCACCATGGTATTCGATCGTACCGCCCGCAATGACGAGCGGCACACGGCGCTGTTTTGCACTGTCAAGCTCACGCGGCATGCCGTTTTCCAGTTTCATTTTATTCCCTCCGCAATGGTTTTGCGTCCGCCTTCGGCAATCACAAGCGTAAAATTTTTGAAGATTTTACGCTTGTTTATATATCCAGTTCAATGATCCCCTTTTTCAGATAATCCGTATATGATTCATACCCGTTCTTTTTCACGGCGATCCCCTTTTCCCAGCGGCATCCGAACGTATCCCCCGATATGAACGTATCGACCTGAAATGTCATGTTTTCTTCCAGCGGGTAATTACTCGTCGTCTCCATCCACGGGGCTTCCACTTCGATCATGCCCGTGCCGTGGCAGGGCCCGTAAACATAATTTTTTTCATAACCGTTCTTTTTGTACATCGCATAAAATTCTTTGGCAATATCGCTCGCAATGACTCCCGCACGGATCCGCTCACACGTCCATTCGTGCATTTCGCGGCAAAATTCCACAAGTTCGCGCTTCTTTTCCTCCATCTTTCCCATACTCACAGGCAGACCGATGCTCGGCGAATATCCGTCTATCTTCGCAGACAGATTCAACTGCACAAGATCCCCCTTCCGAATGATCCGATGACGGGAACGGCTGATCGCATGCCGCGTACTTTCCTGACTGAATACATACATCGGCAAGCCTTCGTATTCCGCTCCGTTTTCATAGATGACGCGCTGCGCAACGCCCACCATCTCCAATTCCGTAACACCCGGGCGCAAATTGCGGATCACCTCATTCGTCGCAAGCTCTATGATCCGGAAACCTTCCCGAATACAGGCAAGTTCGTTTTCGCTCTTGATCTTGCGCAAATTCACCATAATATCGTTGCATTTTACGATCTCCGCCTTCGGATATGCCTGCACCAGCCCTTCATATACAGGCAAAGTACATTCAACATAACTTCCAAGCCCGATGCGGATCACATCTCCCTGTACCCCCACGGCGCGGAATACGTCGCGAAAGGTGTCGGCATGCAATTCCGGATATGACGGATCCGCCGACTCGCGAAATTCTTTCAGGACAAACACCTTTTCCAATTTTCCGAAGTCTTTGCCGAAAACCGCCGATTCCGGCCCGACGATCAATGCCGCATCGCCGCTTGCGGAAATAACGACGCCCGCCCTTTCAAACAAAGGCCAGAATCCGGAAAAATACCGCGCGTTCGCGTAATCGCTTTCGGTTGAGACGACCAGCATCGCGTCCAGATTGCGCGAACGGAGCATCGCCGCCGCTTTGGCTATCCGTTCTTGGTATTCATGATCGGGAATGCAAATTCGATTCATATAAAAAACCTCTTTTTTCAGTTTCTGTTATTATATATTATATCACCTTTTTTTCTGCCTGTATTTGGCGAACCGTCAATATTTTTTGCACAATCGTAAATGTTTTCTTTTTCTACATTCTACAAATCCTATATAAGTACGATAAAAACAAAAGGCGCGCGGCAGAAAGAATTTCTGCCGCGCGCCTTTATAAATCATCTTTTCTTTGCTATATTTCTCTTAAAAGAGCTGCAAAAGATCGACTAAAATCGCAAATCCGATCAATAAGATAAATCCGACTGCATGAATGATCGCTTCGACTTTGCGGTTGATCGGCTTTCCGCGCACCCATTCAATGGCGGTAAATACCACCTTGGATCCGTCCAGCGCGGGAATTGGCAACAGATTAAACACTGCCAGGTTGACGCCGATAAATGCCGCAATTTCCAAAAACTGATGGACACTGCGCGATGCAATTTCCGAAGTCAGTTTGATGGTCGTGATCGGGCCGCCGAATGCTTCCAGCCCCAGATCGCCGGTAAAAAGCTGACCCAGCACTTTGAAAACCGTTCCGCCGATCCGCACAGAATATCCGAACGATCGGCCGATCGTTTCAAAAAATCCGAATCCACGATATGCCGCCGATGCCATCATATATATGCTTTCTTCTCCGTTTTGCATGGTGGCAATGCCGAGCGCGCGCCATAGTGCAGAGCTGTCCGTCATGTTCTTAAAATGCGCATCGGCACGCAAAATAACCGAAATATCCATCACTTCCCGTCCCGTTTCCGTCTTGCGCGAAACGGTAAACGTCACTTTATCCCCCTCGTTTCTGCCCGATATTACACTCATCAGGTCGGTGGTAAGATATACATTTTTCCCTTCGCAGCGGATGATGACGTCTTCATCCTGAAAACACAATCCGTTGATTTCATAGCCGTGTTCATACGTCGTTTCGGAAGGATCGACGCGGTAGGTCATCAGCAAAAGCTGTCCGTAAGAAAAAAAGGAAATGACGATCAAAAGCAGTGCCAGAATATAATTCATCAACGCGCCGCTCACCAGAACGATGATGCGCTGCCACGGTTTTTTATTGTTGAATGCATCGGGAGAAGGATTGTCTTCCTCTTCCCCTTCAAAAGCACAGTATCCGCCCAGCGGGAACGCCCGCACGGAAAAAATTTCTCCGTTCTTTTTGGTGTGTTTGAACAGGGCAGGCCCGAATCCGATTGCAAATTCGTTGATCTTAAAATGAAAAATCTTTCCCGCGATATAATGTCCGAATTCATGCACCGTAACCATGGCAAGCAAGATCAGAATTGCCAATAAAACGGAACCGATCGTCCCCATCACACCTGAAAAAGACAGTAAACTGTACGACATAGCCCTCCGTCAGCACACGAATGTGCGCGCAACTGCCCGCGCGCGTTCGTCCGCCGCTTCCAGCGCGGCAAAGCTCTCCGCCGCTTGCCGAGGAAGCGCAGATAGCGTGCTATCTATAATTTCCGCAATTTGCGTGTATTTTATTTGTCCGTTCAGAAATGCCGCAACGGCCACTTCCCCCGCCGCATTGAGAATACAAGGTGCCGTTTTACCTTCCTTTGCGCAGGCAAGTGCCAATGCAAAGCAAGGGTATCGGCTTAGATCCGGTTTTTCAAAATGCAATGCGCCGATCTTTGCAAAATCGACGCGCGGCGCACAGGCGATCCGCTCCGGATATGTCAGCGCAAGCTGGATCGGAAGTTCCATCGAAGGGACACCCATCTGCGCCAGCACCGCACCGTCCTCGAGTTCAACCATCGAATGGACGATACTTTCCCGATGAATGAGCACTTCGACCTGTTCCAACGCCGCACCGTAAAGATGCATTGCTTCCATAACTTCAAAACCTTTGTTCAGCATGGTGGCGCAATCAATGGTAATTTTTGCTCCCATATTCCAGTTCGGGTGCGCAAGCGCCGCTTCGGCCGTCACAAATTGCAGCTCTTGCAAAGGCACGTCCCGCAAGGCACCGCCGCTCGCTGTCAGCAAAATTTTTGAAAAAGGAGCCGTTCGGTCAAAGTGCAGGCATTGCCAGATCGCAGAATGTTCGGAATCGATGGGTACAACGGCCACATTCGCCTTGCTTGCCGCCCGCATAACGAGATCTCCCCCTACAACCAGGCTCTCTTTATTGGCAAGCGCAATGTCCTTACCTGCCTGAATGGCAAGCAATGCCGCTTTCAATCCCGCAAAACCGGTCACCGCTATCAATACGACGTCGGCATCGCCATAGCCGCAAACCTCTTCGTACGCCTCTTCACCGCGCGAAAAACGCGTATTTTCCGGATGCGGCAACATTTCGCCCGCGCTTCTCAATGCCGCAAAGGAAGGCCGGACGCGATCCATCTGTTCGATAAATTTCCTTTCGTTGGAATTTGCCGCCATCGCAACAATTTCAAACCGCTCCGGATGACGCATAACAACGTCGATAACCTGTTTTCCGATCGAACCGGTACTTCCGACAAGCGCAATCCTTTTTTTCATGGCAACTCTCCTTCTATTATACGCGCAGCATTGCAAAATATGCCGATGCCGCACAATCATACAGACTGATTCGTTTTATAACGAAAATTTTGAAAATTTATGCCGCAAAGCGCATTGTAAAAAAATTCTGCCCGCCGCACGGCGGGCAGAAACGCTCAATTTATAAACAGCGCAAACATGATATAGACAAACATGCTCGCAAACAATGTCCCGTCGATCCGATCCAGAACACCGCCATGTCCCGGCAGGATCTTGCCCATATCTTTGATTCCGCAACTGCGCTTGATGACACTCTCCACAAGATCGCCGAATTCCGTCAGGAGGGATGTTATCAGCCCGATCGCAGTGAAAATCAACCACGGTGTTCCTGCCCAGCCGCCGCCGAAATTAAAAGATAAATCCCCTGCTGCCAACGTAAACAGCCAATATATAAGCAGACAAGACAATGTGCCGAACACTACACCGCCCACTGCACCGGAAACCGTCTTTTTCGGGCTGATGCTCGGGCAAAGTTTTCTGCCTTTCAAAAGGCTTCCCACAAGAAAAGCAAAAGTATCTGCCACGGGAGAAATCACAAAGATCAGAAGCAACGCGAGCAACGACCCTTCCGACAAATCGTTCGTCAAAAGCATGGTCGCCAGAATTGCCGTCGGATATACCGCCGACACCATGGCACCGCCGACACCCGAAAGCTTTGCGTTTCGGTGATCGACCACCAACAGACACAACAGCACAACTCCCAGCATAAATGAAAGATTCAGCAATGCGCGGAAACCTTGACCGGGAGCAAAATTTTCGACCAAATAATAAGACGGCGTGAAAAATACGGCATAAACATACACAGAAATCTTCTGCGACAGGCTCATGCCGAAAACGGCTTCCTTCGGGTTGCCGTTTTCATCCACTCCGCTATGACACAAAGCCTGCGTGATCTCCATGGTGCCGATCAACGAGAAAGCGTATACCAAAATCCCGAAAAATCGCGTATCTATTTCACGCAGGAAAAAAAATCCCACCAGAATTCCGACATATACAATGCCGGTGATCAACCTTTTCGTCATACGTTATCCTCTTGTACATTGCCGAAACGCCTGTCACGCGCGGAATAGGTTTCGATTGCCTTTTCCAAATCCCTTTTCGAAAATTCCGGCCACATCTTATGAGAAAAATAAAGCTCGGAATATGCCGCCTGATACAGGAGAAAATTCGACAGCCGTACTTCACCGCCCGTCCGCACAATAAAATCCGGATCGGGCAAGCCGCCCGTCGTAAGAAGGCTTTTAAAGCTGTTTTCATCGACGAACCGCCCATACGATACGGCCGCATTGACCGCGTTCACGATTTCCTGCCTCGCTCCGTAATTGACACAAATATTCAACAATCTCCCCGTATACGCGCTCGTATCTTCCATGATCCCGATCAGCATCTGCTGTATATCGGGCGGAAGGGCCGTAAGATCGCCAAGGATATTGACTTTTGCATTCAATTCGAACATCTTTTCCTTTTTACGGGAAAAATAGGTGCGAAACAGGTCGAACAATTCATCGACTTCTTCTTTCGGACGTTTCAGATTTTCAGAAGAAAGCGCATACACCGTCACGATCCGGATGCCAAGATGAAAGCAATGCGAACATACCTTGAACATATTCTGCACGCCCATCTTGTGCCCGTATCCGCGGGGGCGAAACCTTCGTTTTGCCCACCGCCCGTTTCCGTCCATAATAAATGCGATGTGTGCGGGTAACTTGATTTTTTTCATGGCTCCCTTATACGGACATTATCTCTTTTTCTTTCTCTGCCGTATGCTTATCTACCTGTTCCATACATTTGGAAACTACTTTTTCCACTTCCTTTTCCTGCGCGGCGCATTCGTCTTCGGAAATCTCTTTATTCGATTTCATCTTCTTCAATGCTTCCATCGCATCCCGACGTACATTGCGCACCGCCACTTTCGCATCTTCCGAAAGCGCCTTGATCTGTTTTGCAAGATCACGGCGACGCTCTTCCGTAAGATCCGGGAAGATCAGACGGATCACCTTTCCGTCATTGGTCGGAGTCAGTCCGATGTTGGATGCCAATATCGCCTTCTCAATACCTTTGAGAAGACTGGTATCCCAAGGACTGATCACAAGACATTTGGCATCCGCAACCGAAATGTTCCCCACCTGATTGATCGGCGACATCGTCCCATAATAATCTACTTGTATTTTATCGAGAATATGCGGATTAGCTCTGCCTGCACGAATATTTGCATATTCTTCGCGCAATACGTTCGCCGTTTTATCCAGTTTATCCTCCAAAGTAAGCATCAGTTCTTCCACTTTTTCGTTGTCGATCATGTCGGATTCCTCCCTTTCTGTATTTGCTTTGGTTTTATTATTCGTTTGTGATGAGCGTACCCGTCTCTTCGCCGCAGATCGCACGCACGATCGCGTCTTTCTCGGAAAGCGCAAAGGCAAGAACGGGAATATTATTGTCCATACACATGGTGATCGCCGTCGTATCCATCGCCTTTAACCCGCGGTTGATCACTTCCATATGTGTGATCTTGTCTATTTTCTTCGCGTCAGGGTTCAACTTCGGATCACTGTCATAGATCCCGTCTACGTTCTTTGCCAGAAGCAAAATGTCCGAATTGGTCTCTGCTGCCCGCAAAGCCGCTCCCGTATCCGTCGAACAGTACGGATTTCCCGTTCCGCAGGCGAAAATCACGATCCGCCCAAGTTCAAAATGACGCAAAGCCTTGCGCAGAATAAACGGTTCGGCAACGCTGATCATGTTCAGCGCCGTCTGTACGCGTGTCGGTACCCCTTTCTTTTCGATCGCATCCTGCATGGCCAGCGAATTGATCACCGTGGCAAGCATTCCCATATGATCTGCCGTCGTCCTGTCCATGCTCGTTCCTTGCCTGCCCCGCCAGAAATTGCCTCCGCCCAGAACAATGCCTACTTCCACGCCCATATCATGCACGCGGATCAGCTGATCCACTACGCCCGCAATGATATCTTCATCCAAGCCAAAACCCTTCTCACCGGCCAACGCTTCGCCGGAAAGTTTTAAGATGATCCTCTTGTATTTCGGTTTCAAATTCTTCATTATGCCCCTCGGATAAAATTTTTAAGCGCTTATACGCGCAGCCTTCTTTGAAAAAAAGGCACACAAATACTTTTTTGTGTGCCCTCACGGTCTTTAACCTTTCATCTTGGAAACTAGTTTTTCGACTTCCTCTGCAAGGTCATCTTTCTTTTTTTCAATGCCTTCGCCCATTTCGTAACGAACGAAACGACGTACCGTAATCTTTTCGCCGATCGCTGCGATCGCTTCCGTGATCAGCTGGTTGATCGTCTTGGAAGAATCCTTAACAAACTGCTGCTCCAAAAGACAGAAATCTTCATAGTATTTCTTGATACGGCCCTCTACCATGCGCTCCGCAATGGCTTCCGGCTTTCCTTCGTTCATCGCCTGCACTTTCAGAATCTTCTTTTCCTCTTCCAACACTTCGGCCGGAACTTCTTCCTTCGATACATACATAGGCTTGGATGCCGCGATCTGCAAAGCAATGTCATGCACCAGTTCTTTGAACTGATCGCCGCGCGCCACAAAGTCTGTTTCACAGTTTACTTCCACAAGTACGCCAACTTTGCCGCCCATGTGAATATAACTGTCTACGATACCTTCCGCAGCAATGCGTCCGGCCTTTTTCGCAGCCGTCGCCATGCCCTTTTCACGCAGAATTTCAATCGCTTTATCCATATCGCCGTTTGCTTCGGTCAATGCCTTTTTGCAATCCATCATGCCTACGCCCGTCTTCTGGCGAAGAGCGTTTACGTCACTTGCCGTTATTGCCATAGCTTTTTTCTCCTTTTACAATTTCAATATTTTTCCCTTCGGTCTTCCGATTACTCTTTCTCTTCTTCGTCGGATACATCCCCTTCCGCTACGATCTCTTCCAGCGAAAGTTCTTCCGCAGGAGCTTCCGCCGCCTGCTGCATCTCTGCATTGACCGCTTCGCCCTGATTTGCTTCGATAACCGCGTTCGCAATCACCGACGCCAAAAGTTTGACCGCACGGATCGCATCGTCATTGCCCGGGATCACATAATCGATCACTTCCGGATCACAGTTCGTATCCGTAACCGCAACGATCGGAATGTGCAACTTGCGTGCTTCCTGTACCGCTATATCTTCGTTGTGCGGATCTACTACAAACAACGCACCCGGCAATGTGCGCATCTCTTTGATGCCGCCCAGGTTCGCTTCCAGCTTCTCCATCTCTTTTTTAAGGCCGAGAACTTCCTTCTTGGGAAGAAGATCAAAATCACCGTTTTCTTCCATCTTTTCCAGCTTGTTCAGACGCTCGATTCTGGAACGGATCGTCTTGAAGTTGGTAAGCGTGCCGCCCAACCAACGGGAATTGATGTAGAATTGTCCGCAACGGATCGCCTCTTCCTTGATCGCATCCTGTGCCTGCTTTTTCGTGCCGACAAACAATATGCTTTTGCCCGCTTTCACCGTGTCGACAACAAAGTTGTACGCTTCTTCGACCAGACCTACCGTCAACTGCAAATCAATGATATGAATATCATTTCTTGCCGCGAAGATGTACTTCTTCATCTTAGGGTTCCATTTCCTCGTCTGATGTCCGAAATGAACACCTGCTTCGAGGAGCTGCTTCATCGTGATAACTGCCATAAAATTGCCTCCGTTTTTTCCTCCCCCGAACACATGGATTTCCACGCATCAGCCCGACTGATTTGGATTTGACGGGAACGGAACGCGGTGCGCCCGAGGTGTGAATTTTTAGCCTTACTATTTTACCATAAGCAACCGCTTTTTGCAAGCAAAAATAAGCGTATACGTCCCTTTTTTCTATTGTTTCGCATTTTTTACCTCGCTCTTTAACACCTTTTTTTTATTATTCCCTTACAAAACTATTTTTTCGTGTCCCTCTCGGCAACAATACTTTAACAACTTTTTTCGATTATTTCCTTACACCCCCCCCCAAAAAAAACTTAAAGCTTCTTTTCACACCCCTCTCTTTATCTGCACCTTGATCCGATCTTTCCCCTTTTTTGTAAAACAAAAACGCGCCGCTTCATTAAAAGCTGCGCGTTTTAATATTTTTTTAATTTTCTTGCAATTACTTCTTGTCCGTGTGCTTATGATCGTGATGCTTGCAGCCGCAGCCACAGCCTTCCTCATAATCGGTGTCCAGCGAAGCCGCCTCATCGGCATCTTCGTCTTCTTCCATTACGCGGCAAAATTCATCAAAAACTTCATCTAATAGTTTCTGATCTTCGACAGGCAACAACTCTTCGTTTCCCTCTTCGCCCGCGATCTCCAAAATGGTCACGTCGGTCTCCTCTTCGTCTTCCGCTTCTTCATCGGCAGGCTGGAAAAATGCAAACCACCGCTTTTTGTATTCGATCGTACCGATATGGTAGCATTTGTGTACCTTGCCTTCATCATCCACAAGTTCCACTACATTCACTTCTTCGTCTGCACAATCTTCGCAATCGCAATCCGCTTCATGCAATTTCTTTTCTTCGCTCATGTCTTCGCTCCTTTTTCTTTTTTTATTCAAATACCCTTCCAGTATATAAGACGCTGCTATGCTGTCAACACTCTTCTTCCGATTCTCCCGCCGTA
Source organism: uncultured Bacillota bacterium (assembly GCA_949287105.1). Classification (GTDB taxonomy): domain Bacteria; phylum Bacillota; class Clostridia; order Christensenellales; family Borkfalkiaceae; genus Borkfalkia. Next base: position 7,684 of record CASEFE010000038.1, on the reverse strand, counting down.
CTCCGCCAAAGATAAGATCGCGTTCCGCTTCCATCGTCGTGAACCGCTCATCTTCATAAATGACCGGTACGTCCGTCTTTTTTTGTAACAATTCGACGAACCTTTTTGTCTTCAACGTCTGTACCGATTCCGTTCCGTCCGCATTGACCGGCAATCCGCACACGATCAGCCCGGCATCCTTTTCCCGCACCAGAGCGGCAAGGCAAGCGGCATCCTGTTCCGCACTCTTCGTCCGAAAAAATGTTTCCGCGGGAAGCGCAAACGTATTGAACGGATCGCTCACTGCCACGCCGATGCGCTTGTCTCCGATATCGAACGCTATGATCCGCTTCTCCATATTGCCTCCTCCCGATAACTATTTACAGTATACCATAAAAACAAACCTTCCGTCCACACTTTTTCGAAAAAAAAGTATTTTTCAGCAAAAGTTCACAAAGCAATATCCGCCGTACCAAAAGTGCGGCGGATATTGTAAGAAAAAGTTGTTGGAAGTGTGATCTATTCATAACGGCAAAAGGCCGTTCCTTACAAAACTGGACGCGCCGATTTTCCTCGGTTGCCCCTTGCGGCGAAGTACTCTCCTTTCTTCCCCCGTTCCGCAATTCTATTTTACCTTTTATTTGCAATAAAATTATCCCTTTTTCGTAATGAATTTGTAATAAATTTAAAACTTCTCTTTACAAAAATATTTTCTCTTGTCTGAAACTATTCCGTCTTTTCTTCCGGATCTTTTTCCGCGATTGCCAAATCCGCCTTGTATTTCGAACGCAAACGGATCGTGATCACAAAAAGAATTAACCCGATCACAAACATCACCGAAAGCACGCTCACACCGAGGTTTTCCCGACCGGTAAGATCGGCGACCAAAGCCACGAGAAATGTACCCAAAAAGGAAGCACCTTTGCCGAAAATATCATAGACGCCGAAATATTCTCCCGATTTTTCCTGCGGAATGATCTTGGCAAAATACGATCGCGACATCGCCTGAATGGTCCCCTGAAACAACCCCACGCACACCGCAAGGATCCAGAATTCATACGTTTCATTGAGAAAAATCGCGTATATCGTGATCAGAAAATATGCGACGATGCAGGCAATGATCAAATATTCCGGCTTGACGCGTCGGGAAAGCATACCCAGCAATATCGCAGCGGGAAATGCCACGATCTGCGTGACGAGCAATGCCAATAACAGCATGGCCGAATCAAACCCCAAGTCCGTTCCGTATGCGACGGCAAGGTCAATGATCGTGTAAACACCGTCGATAAAAAAGAAAAATGCCAGAAGGAAAAAAAGAATGTGTTTGGTATGAACGATTTCCCGAAACGTCCGTCCAAGGCTCTTGATCCCCTCTTTAACGGGATGGCAGTCCGGTTCCACAAAATGTTTCTGTTCGTAACTTTTCCAAAGCGGAATCGAGCATCCTACCCACCAGGCGGCCGTCAGCAAAAAGATGATGGCCATAGCCGGCATGAGCGGCAAAGCTGCGATTCCCACAGACGGCTCGTACAAAACATAAATTACGACGCACAACACAAAAGGTATGCAGCTTCCGATATACCCCCAGGCATAACCGCGGGAAGAAACTTCGTCCATGCGCTCCGCCGTGGTGACATCGCATAACATGGAATCATAGACGACAAGGCTGAGCGAATAAGCCGATTTCGAAAAAACAAACAGAGCAAGAAACCAGATCCAATGCGCGACAAAACCAAGTACGGCACAACCGAGCGCGCCCGCAAGCAAAACCACAGAAAAGATTTTCTTTTTTGTTCCGCGAAGATCCGCAGCCGCTCCGACCACCGGCCCTATAAGCGCTACGATGGCCGTGGCGATACTGGTCGCATAGCCAAGATATACGGTTGCAGAATTGACAGCCTCCCCCGCAATGACATTAAAAAATATGGGAATGAGCGTGGATACCAGCAGCGTGAACGCAGAATTCCCCACGTCATAAGCGACCCACTTTTTTTCCAGCGATGTCATTTTACCCTTCATAATTTATCTCTTCCTCCTTCGAAAGTACCGGAATCTTTTCCCATCCCTCCGCAGGACCGAACGTAGCCGAAAAATCAGAATGCAACGGACATTCGTCATTCAGATACCCGATAAAATTTTCCGTAAGAAACAGACACCGCGTAAGCGCTCTTTGAAAAAGTTTTTCCAAACGCAGATTACTGTCTTCACAGGCAGGAATCGGTTTTTTTGCAATCATCATGCCATGCATTTCCGCATAATTTCCCGATAGTCGCATCGCCGTATTGACCAAAAAACGTTTGCAAAATCGCGGCGCTCGCAACATGTTGTTGTAAAATATCATCGACCGCATCGATTTTTGAATTTCGCTGACCGTCAGACCTTCATAAAAAGGCGCGATCACTTCCGCATTTTTTAACGTAGGAGAAATATGATCGGTCAGACGGGCATGCAATGGTTCCACACCGTCTTTCAAAAGCAGATAGCGATCAAATTCGCTCTCGATTTCCGTATGCGTCACATGCGATATGCGTATCTTGTTTTCAATATAACCATGGCACGTGGAATCCAGTACAAAATGGCTGACAAATCCGAGCAAATAGGCAAGGCTTTCTTCGTTTTTGTCAAGATTATACACTTCTTTTGCCCGAGCCAAAAAAACAGCTCCGGGTTCTCCATGCATGGCAAAGCCCATTCCGTTCACCGCATTGTTTTTGAGCGGTTTATAATAAAACAGGATATCCGGCCCATGTACCCCTATATTGAAAAGAGAAGAGTGCGCACGCACAATGCGTGCAAGCGGTTCGGGGTATATTTTTTGCAGTTCACGACCGAATTTATAATGTGCATACGTACACGGCATAATTATCCTCCCGGCTTTACTGCCTCTTTCAATCTGTAAATCGTTTTCTCTATTATAACACGAATAAACCGCCGAATCTTAAAAATTTATCTTAAATTTTGTAAAATTTTTGCAAAAAACACGGCATAGGATCTATGCCGTGTTTTTTGTCCATTCAAACTTATTTTGCCGACGCTTTGTTCTGCGACGAAGATTCATTTTCTTCCTGTCCGCTCTTGCCCATGTCCATAGATGCAAGTTTTTCATCGATATACGCGTCCAGCTTTTCTTTGAACTCTTCCTGTCCCTTCTTTACAAGGGTACGCGTTTTGGCACTGTTGGCAACCCAAAGTGCGCCCATTGCCGCACCAAGTGCCAACCCCGCGATAAATTTTTCCATACGTTTTTCCTCCGAACGGGCCGCTTGCATCGCGCCCTTGTTTACAGTATGACGCACATTTGTGAAATTATGCAAACGGATTCGGATTCAGCGTACCACTTTCTCTTCGGTCGCAATCATTGCCTTTTTAACGCGGGATGCCCGACGAAGAAATTCATTCTCTTCGCTCAGTTTTTGAACCGTTTCGCGTAGCTGCGCGTTTTCTTCGCGCAAATGAATAGCTAAACGGTCATACAGTGCGTTGATCTCTGCCTCCACCCGCTTTTCAAGCTGCGATTTTGCGGGCCGCAAAAAGCTTTCCGGCGCAAATCCAAGTTTTTTTGCTGTTTCCCGCACTTCATCCGGCTGTTTTTTCAGCATATTGCGGTATTTGTTCTGATACCGAAGCATTTTTTTCGTATCGCCGCCGCAAACATTTGCAATGGAACGGCGCACTGAAAATCCTTTGCCCTTCTCCGTCAGAATCTGGGTGAGCATTTCCTGCGTTTCCTTCTCCGTAAACGGTTCGATTTTTTCCGCATGCAGATGTTTACCTGCCAACAACGATTGCGCGGATTGCAGTTTCAGCAATTTATAATAATAATTGCGCACACTGCCGCTTGCCCTGCCGTGCATCTTTCCATACCCTGAAAACAGAGACGTAAGCGTCTTTCCTTCCTGCCTTCCGTCCGAAATATACCGTACAAGTTCTTCCGCTTCCCGACGCGTGTAACCATTGATCTTTTCCATAGAAAATGTCCTCCTTGAACTTTTCGGGTATGTTATTGACATACTTTAATTTTTTTATTCATAAAATGATGAAAAGATTTATATTTTTGGGAGAAAAGCCATGCGCGTTCATTTTTCAGCCGCACAGCCCTGTCTGTTACGATTGGGCGGAGCTTTGGCGGGTTATTGCGGCGATGCGGAAAAATTTGTCGACCTTACGACGGGCGATAAAACCATCGCGGAATTTTTTCCGCTTCGGAACGATCTGAAACCGTTGGCGTTCGTATTGGATGAAAGCTTTTTTGAAGAACCTCCCACCGGTTGCATCCTGCATCGTTATGACTGCGGAATTGATTTATATGTGGAAAGTTTTTCACCCCGCGAAACCGGAACAAAACTGATCGGTCAGTTACGCTCCGGCGATCTGCTCGCGACCGTTTTTTCCAACGCTGGGAACGCTCAACTTGTTTTGGAACGAAACTCCGTTTGCGAAATGTATGATCTGCCGTTTGCGGATTCTTATGATTTGTCGGAAGATATGATCGGCGGCGAATCGTTTATTTTTCTTCACTGCAAAAGTCCGAGAAAAAATATTCTTTATGTTTTGGGACGTCAGGCAAAAATTCTTTTACGCACCGAAGCAGACGAGTGGACTTGCGGCGAGACTTTAACAGTAAAAAAACATTATCAAGACATTGCAAGACATACCGCCGAAAGTATCTTTACCCCTGGCGAACCGTTTGCCTTGAAAAATAAAAATGTTTTTTGTTCAAAAGACTTTGACCCTGCCCTTCTTCACGAACGCCTGCTTCCCTTTGCCTTTTTTCAGGAAATTGCCGCAGGCGGCGACCCTTCCGCCTATTTGTCCGATTCTCTACTTTCAAAAATAGATCTGCTCGGCGAATATCTCGGAAACTTCTGCGCCGCAGTGCTTCCCAAGGAAATTTTTTATCTGACACACGGAAAATACAATGCCGCAGGCCTTGTCTATCCCGTATCCGAACGTCTCTTTGATATAAAGTTTTTTCTCGCCGAAACCGAACACGGAAAAATCATCAATGTGAAACCGATCGAAAACATACAATGATATTTTGACTTTTTTCGTGGAATACTGTATAATGTTCACATAGGGTGTTTGTATGTTTTACGATATTTATTTTATTTATCTGATCTCCGGCATAATTCTATTGCCTTGCATCTTTATTTCTATATGGGCAAGCGCTAAAGTGCATTCTACTTTTGCCAAATATGATGCTATGCCCACCTCTACCGACTGGACAGGAAGCGATACCGCTCAAATGCTTTTAGAGAGAAACAATCTGAATGGCATCCGGGTTCAGCCCGGCAAAGGTAAACTGACCGACCACTTCAACCCTGCAACACAAACCGTCACTCTCTCGGAAAGCACTTACTCATCAAGTTCAGTGGCTGCCGTTGCGGTCAGTGCACACGAAATCGGCCACGTTCTTCAAAAAGAAGAAGAATATATCCCCTATCGTCTTCGTACCGTTCTGGTTCCGATCACCAACTTCGGAACAAGGCTGGCTTTGCCGCTCGTTCTGATCGGGGCATTGCTTCAATGGCTGACTGCGGCAACGGAAATCGGCAATATCATTGTCTTTATCGGTGTATGCCTTTACGGCTTATCCACCGTGTTTTCACTCGTTACGCTGCCTGTGGAACTCAACGCTTCCCGACGCGCAAAAAACATGCTTGCCGAAACGGGCGTGCTTGTGACCGACGAGGAAAAACGCGCCGCATCCAAAGTCCTTTCTGCCGCCGCCATGACCTATGTGGCCGCTTTGCTCGTTTCCCTTTTGTATTTCCTTCGCTTTTTGCTGTATGTGTTTTTACTTGTCGGAAGAAACAGAAAATAATAATTTACCAAACAATTTATAATATACCGCTTAATCGGGTACAAAATCAGGATTGATAAGCACACCTTCAATCGGTTAAACTTTGTGAAGTTTGCTGTTTCTTATTCTACGAAATGTTATAATGATAATCAAATAGTGTCATCGGAGGACAGTACACCGTAGTGTAGGGGATCGTAAGTGTATAACTTGCAGGCCGCCTGTCAGATAAGATGTCGAGTGAGCTCGGTTTATTACTTTTTGGTAATAGGCCGAGTATTTTTTATTTTCGGAAAAGAAAAGTATGAATATTTCATTGCTTCCAACGAGAAAACAAGAATTAGCTTTGCTAACACAACCGGAAACAAAATCGCCGCAAATTCAAAACAGATATTTTGAAAATAAAATTTTGCCACCGTTTTTTGAAGAAGAAAAAGAACAGAAGCATTGACAACTTTGTATAAAAATAAAGCTCTTACAATGTTTTTGATTTATGCTGACAAAAGTGTAACTGGTTATGCAGTCGTTAAAAAAATAGATAATCTAAGCAAAAAGATTTTATTATTTTTCGTTTCAGTAAAGTATCAAGGCAAAGGCGTGGGCAGAACGGCATTGAAAATAATTGAGCACTTTTCTCGATACAAAAATTTTCAGATCGGTTCCCCCACAGGTAATTTGCAATTATGTTTTTATGTCAATAAATGCGGTTACAAAATTATTCGAGTTTAAGAATTTGATAAACAAGCAGAACACGGTATATTTTTGTTTGAAAAAAGAAAGGAGAATTGATCATGGCTGTCATTTTATCTGAACTTACTCCAAATGAGTTAAAACAATTCAAATCAGATATGCAAGAGGCATTTCAAAAAGGTTTTGAATCCGTTTATGGAAAAACCCAAGAAATTATTTTGCCTGAAAAAGATATAGACTCCTCTTTAAAAGAAAAAGGAGCCATCGCTTATAAAGCTGTTATAAACGGCAATATGGTCGGCGGTGCCGTTGTTGTGATCAATGAAATATCACAGCATAACGATCTTGATTTACTCTATGTTAAATACGGCGTTCAAACAAAGGGAATCGGGTTTGCCATCTGGAGCGAAATTGAAAAATTACACCCTCATACCAAAGTTTGGAATACCTGTACCCCCTATTTCGATAAAAGAAACATTCATTTCTATGTCAATAAATGCGGCTTTCATATCGTAGAATATCAGTGCAAATACAACAACAAGTTAAAAGCCGATGAAAATTTCGTCGGAGATGGCGGCGACGGAATGTTTATATTTCAAAAACAAATGAACGCTGAATCGTTTTAATGTTCTCCCTATCTTCGCTGTCATATACATAGCTTTCCATTTTATAAAAAAATAAAAGCCGAAACTGTGATATTGCAGAACCTGGTTAACCCTTAACAAGGCAAATTTATGTTTTTTAGAAAAACAAGGCTAACAAAAATTGTTGGTCAGCCTTTCTATTTTTTGAGCATGTAAATAAAAAAATAATAGCCGAAAGCTTTTGGTTTTTAAGTTATTCTTTACTGCACCCCCACAGCGCGTAAAGCATATATTTACCGATTGACTATCTTTCGGTCGTTGCTTTTCTTTGTAAAAGCATTATTTCTATCCTTAATTCTCTTTATCAGCATCTTTTCGAAAAATTCTTCTGTTGCTTCTTATATACCACCTATTTTTCCACCCCGTCTCCATCATTTTCTCTCCCCTGTTTTTTCGTTCGATATGTTTTTGTACTTTTTATTCCCAAAGTTTTCTCGAATCTAAAAAAGCTTTTCGTTATTTTTAACACAAAAAAGCCGGCGCTTTTTGAAGTGAACCCCAAAGTTTGGACAAAAAATATAATTAAAATGCTTGGTAGTGAGTTCGGTACCCAACCGGGCTCATTCCTTTT
>CASEFE010000037.1 GCA_949287105.1 uncultured Bacillota bacterium | reverse complement strand
TTTAATTCACAAAAAAGCACTCCCGGACGCAGAAGAATGGCTAGGGATAGATAATATTCGCTCAGCACTGAACGGAGAACTGATTGCTTCCGTAACTTTGCCTTACGACGACTTGCTTCTCTCAAAAATATTAAGTTTTGGCGGAGATATTGCCGTTCTCGAACCGCTTGAAGTGGCAAATGCTCTAAAACAAAAAGCGCAAAACATCCTTGCCTTTTATTCTTGATTTTTTAATCATTTTCTATAAGCATTAAACACGATTTTTTGAATGTGATTTTTAATCTGATTTTTCATACCTCTAATATGTTTTTAATAATGAAAGCGGCGGAAAACTTTCCGCCGCTTTCATTTTATATTTTAAGATTTTCGGATTTCCTTAAAACAAGCTTTACTCAAATCTTGTTTAAGTTTTTTATTTTCATAATGAACGCTTAAAGAAGAATGCAGATCACACCGCCTTTTCCTTCATTGACAATGCGTGTTACGGCTTTACGCAGTTTTCCGCAAGCTTCATCCGGCATACGCTTTTCATCCAATCCGGAGCGAACCATGTCCTTGAATGTCCGACCGAACATATCGGTATTCCACAACGCCTCCGCATCCTTTTCATAACTTTCCATGACGCCTTTTGCAATTTCTTCGCCGCGCACGCCGTCCCCCATGACCGGACTGACCTCACTGTGCACATCCACACGAATCACATGGTATGTAGGCGCGTCTGCCTTCAGCTTTACACCGCAACGCGTTCCGCGGCGAAACAGCTCCGGATCTCCCAAAACAAGATCTCCTTCCGTCGGCGCCGCAATGCCATATCCCATTTCCTCTGCCGCCGCAAAAGCGCTGTGATACCGATCATAAAACCTTTTCGCATCGCCCAATTCGCTCACGTATGCCATTAAACGAAGATCGTCCGTTATATCGGCACCGCATTCTTCGGAAAGTACACGATAGAATAACCCTTCTTTGGCTTCCATCCGATACCGCGCTTTTCCGTTCGATTCGCCCGCTTCAAAAGAGGCGCAATAAACATCCTGATCAGCAAAGGCTTTTTCTAATTTATCGCAGTCGCGTATACAACGGATTTTCGGAGCCACTTCGCGCACACGCTGTAAAATATCCGAAACCATGCGGCTGTTTTCAGGCAATACCCGCAACCAATCCGGAACATCCATTTCCAGCGACTGCACAGGGAAAGACATCAAAAGCTCTTGTGCCGCAAAAGACACGTCACCTTTCATACAATCGACCGCAAAAGCAGGTACATTGTACTTTTCTGACATTGCCGAACATTTTGCCGTACAATTTTCCGATGCCGGCGCCGAAGAGTTTACCAGAATAATAAACGGCTTTCCGCTCGCCGCCAATTTTCGCATCTGTTCCTCTTCCGATTCCGTTCCGCCGAAACTTCCGTCCGCAACGATAAATATAACGCCGTTGCAGTCCGAAAAATCTCCCGCCTTATATTCGCGCAAAGAAACCGTATACCCGCTCTCTCCGGAACAAACCGCGCGAACCACTCCTTCCTCTTCTTCCAACATGGCGCGCGACGGAAATGCGGTATCTGAATACTGCCGCACAAACACTGATTTCCCCGCACGGGCAGGCCCCGCCGCCACCATATCGATTTTTCCGCCCGTACGGGCCGCAAAACTCGTATAAACTTCGTTCAGCATAAAAAAACAGCCTCCCATATACCTTTTCTGGATATACGGAAGCCGTTTTTCGATTGTTAGCCCCCGTATCCGTCTGTTACAGTTCAGTATATGAGGGCGCTTTCCCAAATATGAAATTTTTTTGCAACGATCTAAAAAAATTCTTAAAAATAAATCTGTTTTTGGTATTTAATGAAATTTTTCTTCTGCCGTTTTTAGAAAGTTCCGTTTACGCAGACTTTTTCTCTTTCCCTCTGTGCGATAGTTTTTTTACAGAAGTATGATGTTCTTCACCCGCCAACAACGCAAGAATATTCTTGCGATGCGCAAACCACGTCAAAAAGCAATCGGCCAGCAATAGGCAAAAGAGAGCTATCACAAAACCGTTTTGCATTTCATCCGTATATCGCAAACAAAATACCACACTCTGCACCGCAGCCAGCAGAGAAACGCCAAGCAACGATCCCATAGAACCCCACTCGCTTGCCCAAATATAGAAAAGCGTCAAAAGCAAAATGCCGAGCGCAACAAAGAACATCCACCAGGCTTCACAACACAGCGCAAATGTATACATGCCCAAAGTAGACGCGATTCCCTTGCCGCCTTTGAATTTCATTGTCACCGGATAAATATGCCCGATGATCACAAATACGCCGCATATGTAACGGGCCAGATCGGAAATCATTACATCCGTCCCCGCAAATACATATCCGCGAAAAATCCAATATCCTGCAAGCACCGGCAATCCGCCTTTCAGCATATCAAAAAATAAGGTCAATGCACCGATTTTCAACCCGAATTGACGGCTCATGTTCATCGTACCGGGATTTCCGCTCCCCATGGTCCGTACATCTTTATGCTTGCATTTTGAAATCAATAACGCAAAATTAAAGCAGCCGATCAGGTACGAGAGAATCGCCATTACCAAAAACCAATACCAGATCTCAGAAAATTTCAATTCCATGTTTTACCCCATCATTCCGCTTTCATTTTCTCCGCGCGGCCGCAGAACGATCCGAATCGGCGTACCAGCAAAATCAAAAGCACGCCTTAAAACATTTTCAAGATACCGCTTATACGAAAAATGCATCAGCGTTTCATCGTTGACAAACAGAACAAACGTAGGCGGACATACCGACGGCTGTGAACAATAATATATTTTCAGGCGCCTGCCGTTGACCGATGCCGGCTCGTTCGTCCTGACCGCATCTAAAATCAGATCGTTCAATGTACCTGTCGAAATCCGACGATTGGCGTTCTCATAGACCTCTTTCGCTATTTTCAGTACCTTGTCGACCCGTTGCCCCGTCTTCGCCGATATATAGACCGAACGATAATAATCCATAAATTTGAGATCGGCTTTTAATTTTTCTTCAAACTTGTTGACGGTATTTGTATCCTTTTCGATCAAATCCCACTTATTCATTACAACGACGGACGGTTTACCTTGCTCATGCACATATCCGATGATTTTTACGTCCTGTTCCGTCAATCCCTCTCCGGAATCCACAACAAGAAGACACACATCGGCTCGCCGCACCGCATCAAACGCACGCATGACGCTGTAATATTCCACATCGTCGGAAACACTGCGCTTTTTACGGATTCCCGCCGTATCGATGAGCATATATTTTTCGCCATCCAGTTCAAACGGGGTATCGATCGCGTCCCGCGTCGTTCCCGCCATATCCGCAACAATCGTCCGTTCAAAACCGAGAATCTTATTGACAAGACTGCTCTTTCCCGCATTCGGCTTGCCGACTACCGCCACTTTCAGACGTTCGTGTTCTTCCTCTTCTCCGCCTTCAAAATATTCGATCGCCGCATCCAGCACGTCTCCGATACCCTGTGAATGCTCCGCCGATATTCCGTACGGTTCGCCCAGCCCCAAAGCATAATATTCAAATAGTTTGTCTGCCGAAAAATGATCGATCTTATTGACCACAAGCAACACCGGCTTTTTGCTCCGACGCAATTTGTCCGCCACGTCATAATCCGAAGAAGTAAGCTCCTCCTTCCCGTCTACGACCAACAAAATCACCTGTGCCATATCAATCGCTACATCTGCCTGACGCAGGATCTCTTTCCACATCGTATCGGGTGAATTCAGCTCGATCCCTCCCGTATCAACCACGGTAAAATTTTTACCGCGCCACACTGCGTCGGCATACAACCTGTCACGCGTAACACCGGGCCTGTTTTCCGTAATGGAAATTTTTCTTCCCGCTATCTTGTTAAATAACGTGGATTTGCCCACATTCGGGCGACCCACGATCGCAATCAATGGATTTGACATATCCGCTCCGAAACCCCGTAATCGAGGCTTTTTGTTTTTAACGGCTTATATTATACATGATTTACCGCCGTTTGTAAAGAAAAAATCCGACTGCTTCGCCCCGCCGCATTGCTTCACCGGCTTTAAGGTTTCCTGCCTCCCTTGCCTTGATCATCTTAAAAGAGATCGGTATCCGAATTGGGTTACCGACCTCTCCTTCTCATTCCATCGCCAAATCACTCTTGCTCTTTTTCGCTTTCAATACGTTTTAAGATCCTTGCAGGAACTCCGCCGACAACCACATTCGCCGGGACGTCTTTCGTTACAACCGCCCCTGCCGCCACCACGGCATTGTCTCCGATCGTCACGCCTGACAGAATCGTCGCATGCGCCCCGATCCACACTCTTTTCCCAACTTTAATCGGTGCCGGAATCATGTCTGCCCTGTTTTCAGGCTCTAAATCATGGTTCAACGTTGCAAACACGACTTGCTGCCCGATCAGACAACCATCCCCGATTTCAATTCCTCCCTGATCCTGAAAACAGCACCCTTCATTGATGAATACGTTTTCCCCGATCATTATATTCATGCCAAAATCTGTATAAAAGGGCGGAAAAATACAGAGCGTTTCATTTTTCGGCTGCCCCGTCAGTTCCGCAAACAGCGACCGAAGCTCTTCCTGCTCCTTGTAGCCGCTGTTCATATTTCCCGTGTATCGTCTCGCTCGCTCGGACATTTCATGCATAAATTTGTGCGCATCCGTATTTGCTTTGATCTTTTCCCCATGTCTTATCAAATTTAAGTATTCCGTAAGTTCCATATTCTTTTACTCCCCGATGTAAAATTTTTTAGCACAACACTCGCTTTATGTAAACGTTTTTGTTCTGGTCAAAAAAGGCGCGGTTTTCTTGCCGCGCCTTTTTGTATCGTTTTCAATTTGCGGCTTTGCCCTTATTGCGGGCCGCCGAGACATATTTTATCTTAGAAAAGACCGCAGATCGCACTTGCAACATACAATGCAATCGCTACCCAATAAATAATCACCCACGTTTTTCCATGCGCATGCGCAAATCTCCAACCGCCAAACGCAATACCCAACAACAAAGCAATGTCTTTGATAAGATTCAATACACTCGGTAATTTTCCCGAAATTTCTACCCCGATCAAAGGCAATACGTTATTGATAAATATCAAAAGCGCCGCCAAACCAAGCGCTATATAACAACATAGATTGATAAAATCCCTGCGCGCCTGTCCTTCTGTTCTTTGTCTGTTTGCCATATTCATCCATCTCCTTTCAACTTGATAGCTTTATTCTACCACTTGCAAAAACCTTTTACAAGCAAATAAATGCAAAATTTCTTGTTTTTTTATCGAATTTTTCAACTTCTATTTGTCGTAAATGTATACGGCATCTTCGCCATCCTCTTCATCCAATCGCACCGCGATCCCCTCGCGCTTGGACGTAGGTACGCTTTTTCCGATGTAGTCGGCCTTGAAAGGCAACTCACGGTGACCGCGGTCTATAAGCGTCAGCAACTGTATTTTTGCAGGTCTTCCCATCGACATGATCTCCGATATCGCTGCCCGCACTGTCCTGCCCGTATATACCACGTCATCACAAAGCAAAACGGTTTTACCGTCTAACGGAAAATCAATTTCACTGCCGGAAAATTCAATTTCCGACGTCAGATCTTCAAGATCATCCCGATACAAAGTGATGTCAAAAACCCCCAGAGGAATATCCGACCCTTCAATGGAATCCAAACATTTTTTTATGCGCTTCGCAACCGTAATCCCACGCGTACGAATTCCGATTATGACGAGATTGCCCACCCCGTCGTTTCGCTCGATCACCTGATGCGCAAGCCGCCGAAAGGTATTGCCTATTCCTTCGCCGTCCATCAGCTTTCCTTTGATTTTCATTTCCAACCTCGATTCAACTTCCAAATTCCCGTTCGCCGTACGCTTCGCCATCCACCGTTCCTTTTCAGCAATCCGCCTGCCCTCTTTCCAAAACTTGCAAAACATCTGTAAAATAAGAAGGCAACGGCGCTTCAAAGACCATCGTTTCATGCGTACTCGGATGCACAAAGGTCAATCTGCATGCGTGCAATAATTGGCCGTTCAAATGAAATTTTTGTTTTTTTATTCCGTACACAGGATCCCCGACGATAGGATGCCCCATGTATTTACAATGCACCCGTATCTGATGCGTTCGCCCCGTTTCCAACCGAAAACGTATCAGCGTATAACCCTGCCGATATCTCTTTTCCACTTCAAAATTGGTGGCCGCATACCGACCTTTTTCTTTGGAAACCACGGCCATTTTCACCCGATCCGTCGGATGCCTGCCGATGTATGTTTCAATTCTGCCCTTGTCCTCTTTCACGATCCCTTCGCACAACGCAAGGTATTCGCGGCAACAAGTCTTTTTTGCAATCTGTTCCGATAGCGAAAGATGCGCCCGATCGTTTTTAGCTACCACCAAAAGCCCCGATGTATCTTTATCGATCCGATGAACGATACCCGGGCGCACGACGCCGTTAATCGTGCTCAAACTTTTCAACCGATACAAAAGCGCGTTGACCAGCGTTCCCGTCAGATTTCCGCTGCCTGCATGAACCGTAAGCCCCTGCGGTTTGTTGATGACGGCCACATCGTCGTCTTCATATATAATGTCGATCGGTATATCCTGCGGCGTAAGATCGAGAACCTGCGGCTCCGGCATTTCAACTTCCAAAACATCGCCCAAAGACAGGGAATTTGCCGCCTTGACAACTTTTCCCTTCAACGTCACACATCCGCTTTCAATCAGCTTTTTTGCCGCCGAACGCGTAATCTGCAACTGTTCCGATACAAACACATCCGCGCGCGAACATGGCTCTTGTACCGTTATACTCCGCCTTTCCATCTTTAACGATCCGCATCGTGGCCGATATCGTTATCGGTACCGCTCTTTTGCGAATTTTCCACAAGATCCGCCGCCGCAGCCTCTATTGCCGCTTCTTCTTTCTTTTTATTGGGACGAAATACCGCATCGTCATCCACAAACAATAACGCCAGTACAAACATCACCGCACCGACGGACACAGCTATATCCGCTATATTGTTCGAAAAATCAACAAACCCGAAATTCATCCATATAAGATCACGTACGCCGAACATCACCGCTCTATCGATCAGATTTCCGGCTGCCCCGACCATGATCAGAACCAGCGCAACGCGCAAAAAATGCTTTTTTTTCGAGGTTTTCAGAAAAAACACAAAAAACACGACCAACGCAACTGCCGTCAAGCCGATAAAAACAGGCATCGCCCACTCCTTATCGCCAAACCAGCCGAAAGAGATCCCTGTATTGACCGTCGTCTTGATCCCCAATGCATTGGGAATCCATTCATGCAATGCACTCTCAGATCCCATCACTGCAAACGCTGCCGCCTTCGAAATCTGATCAAACAATAACACGAACAGAAATAAAAGTAAATATCCCATAAAGATTTTATTGCTCCTTAGTCTTCATCCATCAGTCCGAGATTTTTACACAATTTGGCAAGATCGAGATCTCCCTTCGGATTCAATACATCGTCAAGATTAAATCCCGTATCTTCTTCGCTTTCCATATATTTTCCGATCACCGCCTGCGGGTCAAACTCTTCCTGCCGCTGTGTATCCGTAAAACTTTCCGTCTGTTCCGCCTTTTTCATCGGCTGAAACTGCTTTTCCCCTTTTCCTAAAAGTGCAGAAAGATTTTCTGCAAATTCTCCGTACTTTTCCGCTTCTTTGGGATATACTTCCGCCATCTGCGCTGCCAGATTTTTCCATTTGTCCGCAAACAGCTGCAAGGTCTTCCATTCCAATTCTGCCGATGCACGGTAAAATTCTTTGATTTCTTCCCCCTTTTCTTCTGCGTGAACGATCGCGCGCCCAACTCTTCCTTCCCGCTCTTTGTACTCGGAAAGGCTTGCGCGCAAACTGCGGTTTTCCGCAGTCAATCCGTCAACGCGATAATTAAGCTGACGTATCTTGATTTCGTATGCCTCCCGTATGCCCGCAATCAGCTTTTCCATCTCTTTTTGCGTGAATTTCTTAGCCATTGCTTTCCCTTATCTCCGATATCAATTCGTTTTTCATATCATACAGTTTCTGCGATAGATCCACCTTATAAACATGCGGATTGACCAAACGTTTATATTCATCCCAAAAGCTCGACTTCTCTTGCTCCACATACGCGCAAATTTCAGAAAGGGACGGAAACTTATAAACCAGCTTACCTCCGGATAGAATGGGTTCCGATAAAGCCCGTACTGTATAATCGGTAAACGTCGTGCGTTTCCATGTATCCTTGGGGTGAAATATGGTGAGCGGTTTTTCTGTGTCGATCTTCTCCGACCGCAAACACAAAAGATCCGCTTCCGCTTTCCCTGACTTCTTATCGTAAATGCGGTATACCTGCTTAAACCCCGGATTGGTGATTTTATCCGAATTGTCCGATAATTTGATTTTAGGAATTTCCCCGCCGCCGACAGGATACAAAGCCGAAAGCTTATATACGCCGCCCAATGCAGGGAAATCCGCACTCGTAATGAGTTTTGTACCGACTCCCCAAAGATCTATTTTCGCGCCCTGTGCTTTCAAAGACGCGATGACATACTCATCCAGATCGCCCGACGCACAAATGCATGCATCAGGAAAACCCGCCTCATCCAACATCTTTCTCGCACATTTCGAAAGATACGCCAAATCTCCGCTGTCTAAACGAATTCCTTTGGGTTCATGCCCTGCCGCTCGCAGCTCTTCAAAAACTCGGATCGCATTGGGTACACCGCTTTTCAGTGTGTCATACGTATCCACAAGCAACAGACACGCATCCGGGAATAACCGCGCGTAGGCACGGAACGCTTCGTATTCACTCGGGAAATTCATGACCCAGCTATGAGCATGCGTCCCCGATACCGGAATATCAAACAATTTTCCTGCCAACACGTTGGAAGTGCTTTTACATCCTCCGATCACCGCTGCACGCGCACCGTATACACCCGCATCCGGACCCTGCGCCCGCCGTAAACCGAATTCCATCACCGCATCCCCTTCCGCGGCAAACGCAACTTTCGCCGCCTTCGTTGCGATCAATGTCTGATGATTGATTATATTCAAAAGCGCCGTTTCCAAAAACTGCGCCTCCAACACCGGCGCTTTCACCGTCATGATCGGCTCTTCGGGAAACACGATCGTTCCTTCCGGAACTGCGTAGATATCCCCGGTAAACCGGAAATTTTTCAGATATTCCAAAAACGGTTCATCAAACAGTTGCAAGGACCTTAAATAACGAATATCCTCTTCATCGAATGAAAGCCCGAGCACGTATTCCACCGCCTGCGCAAGCCCCGCTGCCATCGAATAGGATATAACTCCGTTGCGGCGATAAAATAAATCAAATACTGCTATGTCTTTTTCCTTTCCGTTGCGCAAATATCCGTTCATCATCGTAAGCTGATATAAATCGGTCAATAATGTGAGATTGCGCATCATTTCTCATTTTCCTCATTCTGATCTTTACGATTGTCTTTTTCCTGTCCTTCTACAAATGCTCCGCAATACGGACAGTTTGAAACTTCCCCTACGACTTTGATTCTTGCTCCGCAGGCAGGACACCTCATAACAGACACTTCCTCCCCCAAATCCGAATCATTTTTTGCTCCATCTTCATCGCCCGACTTTTTGCTTTCACCAGACAGCCGCATCATTTCTTCTTTTTTCCGTTCTAACTCTTCCATCTTTTTGCGCTCCTCCGCAGAATAATACCGCGGAAGAATCGCAGAAGGCTCTCCGTGCACCGCGCCAAAAAAGCTCCCGTTTTTGTAACGATTGTAGGCAATCAGCCCTATCGCAAGCAATGCCCCGCCTACACACATCAAAATCGCAAAAACCTGTGAAATCGGTACTTTCGAACCTAATATGAATTCACTGTCTCTTAGCGGCTCCATGATCGAACGCACCAAACCGTATCCGAAAAAGTATCCGCTCATGGAAAGCCCGTGCGGCTTTTTCTTAAAGTTCCACATCAACGCAAAGAGCAATCCGAATATAATAAAATTGGCGATGCTCTCATAGAAAAAGAAGGCATAATGCCATGTCTGCGTATCCTCGATAAACACCGCAAACGGAAACCACTGTGCGGAAACATTTTCTACGACCGCCCCATATACCTCCTGATTGAAAAAATTCCCCCATCTTCCGATACCTTGCGCCAATATTACCCCGGGAAGTAAACAATCCGCTACACGCAAAAAATTGATTTTATGGATCAGGCAAAAAACAACCACGCCGATCGCACCGCCGATCACACCTCCGATGATCGATAATCCGCCGTCACGAAATCCCGTGAACCATTCCGTGATATTCGTCGAAGGATCCGTCACCACATAAAACGTACGCGCACCGATGATCCCCAAAGGCAATATGCATAACAACAAATCGACCGTCCAATCCACAGAAATATTTCTGCGCTTGAACAACAAGGCAACCACCACAAAAGCACAGATGATGCCGATCACGATCATCACCGCATAATAATATATCTCCATACCGAAAATTTCAAAAGAACGGTTTGGAATATAATAATTCGGATCATTCATAGAACTTTACCAATACAACCGCCATTCGGCGAGCCCCTTGTTTTTTTTGTTTATTATACCATATTTATTGCCAAAGGAAAAGCAATTTTTCACAAAAATCCGATATACAGACAAAACCATCAAAATCGCTATCTTTTTTATTTTCACTCTTAAATATTTCGTTTTAATCTCAGAAAATAAAAATGAGCCCGGTTGCTTACCGCGCTCATTGCAATATCAAAAATTTAACATTCCGAATTTTTGAAATATTTTATATTCGGGATCGTTTTTGTTTGAACATTTACCCATCTTATATACTATAAAATTTTATAAAAAAACCTCAACTGAACAATTCGTTCTTCCTTAAAGCGTTTTGACTTTAAAGCCGTGAATCCGTAAAAAGTCTTCCGCCAACCCGATCCAATTTTTGCAATGCTTTACAAAAGGTTCTTTCGGTTCTTCCGGATACACTTCCCCGTCACAGACCGAGAGCCCGTGCCAGCCTTCTTCAAAAATATGCATCTCTGCTTTCACCCCGGCTTTACGCAACGCAGAATACAACAGCAACGAATTTTCAACCGGTACCGCGTCATCTGTCGTCGTTGCCCAGATAAACGAAGGCGAGGCAGACGAACGTACTCTTTTTTCCAGGGAATAGTTTTCGAATTTTACGGCCGAACCGCAAAAATTCTGGAATGAAGCTTCGTGCGAAACACCTTTTTCCGAAGATATAACGGCATATGAATAAATGGAAGCATCGGGACGGATTTTTTCGCACTCCTCGCCGAATTCAGAAACAAGCGCAGGATCATCCCACAAAAGTGAAATACATCCCAAAAGATGCCCGCCCGCCGAAAAACCAACAGCTGCTATATGTTCGGCGTCTATGTACAGTTTTTTCGCCTCCCGACGAAGATACAGCATCGCCATCCCCGCCTGCATGATCTGCGCAGGATAAGATACAGGCGCTACCTCATAGTCAAGAACCGAAACGTCAAACCCCGCCGCATAAAAACTCATGGCTACCGGTTCCGCTTCCCGCTGCGATACCATCGCATATGCTCCGCCAGGGATGACCAACATATGAGGCCGCTCTTTCGTTACCCCCAACTCCGTCAGCTGCGGATGGCTCATCCGCGTCAAATATCCCCTTTTCTCTTCCTTTCGCTGAATTTTAAAATATTTATAAAGATCAACCGTTTCAATTGTCATTATAAAGACCTCTTCGTTTTTGTTCTATTATAATTTTTTAACTTGAATATGTCAATATAAATATTTAAAAACATAAAAAAGCCGCCTTATCGGCGGCTTTTTTATTTGGTGGACAGGTGAATTATACTATTAAGTGCAACACCTAAAGAAAAAAAGAGTTCATACAAATCTGTGGTAAAATAGAGTTGCGAAACAAAAAT
>CASEFE010000036.1 GCA_949287105.1 uncultured Bacillota bacterium | reverse complement strand
GTTTCGGATCCGAATGCACGATTGTTTGAATTGTTGTCGATCGTTTATTCGGTGATATTGATCGCTATGATCGTCAACGGAATTTCGCAGATCAACCGTGCGTTGTTTGCGGCGGACGACATGAAAATTTTGTCGGCACTTCCGATCGGCGCGCGTACGCTTTACGTTTCAAAGCTTATTTCGATTTATTTGGGGCAAGTTTTGTTTTCGGCGGTGGCAGTATTGCCGGTCAATCTGACGGTGGCGGTACATGTACAGATGGATGCATCTTTTTTTGTGTTTACAGTACTTGCCTGCCTGTTGTTGCCTTTGTTTTCGGCAGGAATTGCATCTGTACTCGCTCTGCCGATCCATGCGCTTCGCGCATCGTTGAAAAGCAAATATACACTTACTTTCATTTTGGTAACGTTTATAACCGCAGGGTTGTTGTTTTTGTATGCTTACCTGTTGGAAGGAGTGAAAGAAATGCTGCTCGGCGACAACCTGAAATACTTTTTTAACGAAAAAGTAGTATCGGGAATTATTTCTGTTACGGCGGTATTATATCCTGCCAATCTGGTTGCGAATATTCTGTTGGGCAGAGAATTGTTGGTGAGCCTGATTGTGATCGTGGTATTGTTGATTGTCTTTGCGGCAGTATCTGCATTGGCTATCAAGATGTTATTGGTGCGGTCTTTGCAATCGAGAGTTTCTGGCGGCACATACGGCAAAGGAAAGAGAAAAGAACTTTCCGCCGCGCATTCTCCGATGGCAGCGCTCATGAAGAAAGAATTTCTTCTGATATTCCGCACTTCCAATTACATGTTTTCGTATTTTGCAGTGGCGGTTGTGATGCCGCTTATGGTATATTTTTGTATGTCGATCGGATCTTCTCTGGCAATCAAATTGATCGCAGTGGATTGTAACAGAGAACTTGCCATATTTTTAATGTTGTTGTTTGGATCGTTGGCAAATGTGTTCTGCACAACGAACATCAGCAGAGACGGAAAAATGTTTTATTCTGTCAAAGCGATGCCGGTGAGTCCGAAAACGGTGATCTTTTCAAAAGTGTTGCTTTGTATGATCGTCACAGCTGTTTCGCAGATGTTTTGTTCTGTGTTGTTGTCTGCAACGGGGTATTTATCTTTAATAGATTCCGTATTCTTGTTTTTTACAGGGATTTTGTTTGGGTTTGCGCAGGTTTGCGTTGCTACGCGAATTGATTTTAATCATGCAAAGTTTTCTACGGAACCGGACGGTGAAATCAAAGAATCGGGCAATACGGTCAGCTCTGTAATAGTTATCGGGTTATTGTCAGCCTTTGCGGTCGGTGGAACGGTTTTATTTGTAAGAATGATGTTTGCTTTGCGCGGTTTTGCCGCAAAATACGCATTCCTGACATTTACGATCGCGGGCGGAATTGCATTGATTATGGCGGTTTTAGGGTATTGGTATTTGGTGCGTAAACTGGATAAAAAATATTATTCGTTCAGCGGCGGAGGTTTGTTTTGAGAAAAAATGTCATTGCGCTGATGCTTGTATTGCCTCTTCTGTTTGTTTTTGTCGTATTTTCTTCCGGGAATGTGGCGAGTTTGGGCGTTTCGATTTCGGCTAGCGGAATAGAAATCCTGAATGCTCCCGAAGATGATACGCTTCGCATCGATCTGGCTGAATACAAGGATGATTTTAAGTTGGATGCACAGGTTTTGCCTGAAAACGCATCAAATAAAGAATACACCTATTCGGTGGAAGAGGTGGAAGGAACAGAATTTTCGGGCGTTTCCGTGGATGAGACAGGAAGAATTGAGGCTGATCGGGTAGGCAGTGCACGCGTAGTCGTTACCAGTAAAGACGGGGCTTATACCGATAGTATAACGGTTATTGTTTCTTCATCGAAACCGTATGGACTGGACGTTTCATTTTATTCGGAAGTAGGGGAAGAAGATTTATTTGAATCGGGCGAAGACGGTTATGTGGCAGAAGTATCCACCGGGAAATTCCGATATGAAACATCGTTGACGCCGGGCGGGTTTTCGTCTGCAGAAGTAAAGGTGGAGAGCGGCTTTGCAGTGATTGATGAAAAAGCAGGCACCGTGTTATTGCCTTTTGAAGGGGAGACAGTTTTGTCTTTTACGGTCAAAGGCGGGGTGGACGGTGATCTGGTACGCAAGGCTACGATCACATCGAGAAAACAGGCAACTGTTTCCGGAATTACTGTAAACGGGGGATCGAATACCGTTTTATCTTTGGAAGAGGACAGCAAGTCTGCGGAGTTTTATGTTGAATCGCCTCAAAAACCGGATCTTGCTCAGAACAAAAATATAGAAACTTTTTCCGTGCAGGAATTAGGGGAAAATTGTTATAAAATTTCGGTGGTATTCCCCGAAACACACGCCGCTGAATTTGATTGTTCGATTACGGCAGGTACTGGAGATGAAGCAACCGAAACGGTGCGGTTTTCTTTCCGTGAATTTGCGTTTACGGTGCGTTCTGTTTTGCCGGGGCAAGGCAACAGTGCCGTTTTACCTGTAGGAGTTCCTATCGCTTTTTATGCGGTTCCGCTGATGATTGCCGAGAATATCGCTTTTTTGTTTGAAACGGAAGGCGATGCTTCCGGCGTATCGGTCGAAGTGGATGAAGGCGGGGTTTCCTGTACGGTTTTGGCGAATGTTCCGTCAGTATTTACATTGATCGTAACACCTTGCAAGGGCGGAACTCCCATGAATATCCGTCCCATTGTAATTGAGCTGGAAGCTGTTACCGTTGTGACGTCTGTACAGATCGGTAATGATACACATGTAGGGCTTGCAAAGCGTACGGCGATACCGGGCTACACTTATGCGGCAGGCGGTGCGATCTCGACATATTCGTATGCGTTGGATATTCGTACTTATTTTAATACCGAGCGCATCGACGCTTTGGATGATTTTGACATTACGGTTTCGGATCCTGCAATCGCAGAAATTGTGAAAAAGGATGGAATCGTTTATCTTCGGGCAAAAGGTACGGGCGAGGCAACAATCACCGTCAGTTGGAAAGCGAATGTTTCGCTGGGGCAAAATATTCGTACAGCGGTCACTTTTGATGTGGTGAAGGACGGCATAAAGGCGGAGACAAGCGACGAAGTATTTCTTGCAGCAAACAGTGCAAGGCCGATCGTTTTGGGTGCAGACGTGATGCTCGGGACGAAAAATGACGGAACGGTGTATTCATTGGCAGAGCGAAAAGGTATGCTCAGAACGATGAAATCCACTTATAATATTGAATTTTATAAGAACCTGAATCGTGAAAAAGAAGCGAATGTGCAATACGTTCTTGAATTTAAAAATGATGTATACGGGAATGGATATTATCTCAATGCCGAATATTTTACCAACGCAAAAGATAATGCCGAAGTTCCGCAGTTATTTTTAGGACCGTTGCATTTAGTCAGTTTCGGTGAAGTTGCGTCGGTTGCCGCGCAAGACAACATTGCTTATCTTGTGCGTACGGACGGTGTGACTTTGTACAATGTTGAACTTTACGGATGCAGTGACAGCTCTTTGTATGATCAAAGTACAGGACAATATAAGCTGGAAAATCTCAACAATGTAGGCACAACACTGGAGATCAATTCCGATGCGGAGGTGTTGAATTGCAGGATCCGAAACGGCAGAACGGTCATGCGCGTGTATGGCGGAAATAAGGACGGAAATCGCTATTTTATCGATAGTCTTACGCAAAACATCGGGTGTGACGAAGAGCGGATCCATGTCCGTATCGAAGGCTGTATTTTATCGCAGGCGCGTGAATTTTTATTGAAGATCGGCGCAAACAGAGCTTTGCGGGCGAGCGGCTCAATTGGCGATGACCTTGCAAAATGCGTGGAACCGGATCTGAAAGATCAGAACGGCAAGCCTTACAATGTGCAGACAAACGACTATCTGGAAGATGCTTATTTTTATAAAATGTATGTAATGACGGATGTGACGCTGAAAAACAGTGTTTTTGAAAAGAGCGGATTGTTTGCAATAGGATTGGAAAGCAATTTTTCCGGGACGGTATTATTTAAAAATTCACAGGAGACCGGAGAGAACTACAATGGTTGGGCAGGCGTCGGCGGTACTTCTTTTGCTTCGATTTTGCGAATGGAAGAAGATGTTCGGATCTACGATTGGAAGAGTATTGATTTAATAGACAGCAGTACATTGATCGATTCTTCCTTGGAGCAGTTTAAGTTGGATATTAAGGCGATGTTAGAGTTTGCCTGTGGATACGATAAAACGAAATACGGCGATCTGATAGCGGAATATGACGGTGAAAAAGTGGTGCATGGCGGTATTGCGATGTACGGAGGCGGAAAGAATTATTCACAAATTTCCATGAACGGTATGCTTTCGGAGCGAAATGATTATTCTTGCTATAAAGTCGGATTGTCGATCTTTAATACGGAAGAGGCACAGGATCAGGGATTATCCAACATGGGCAAGTTGACGATAGCCGCAGGCACGCAGGATTTCCGTTTTTATATGTACGGAAATGCAAGTTCCAATAGCTATGAAAAGCAGATATCCGATGAAAAAGCCGGTGTTAAATACACTTGTATCGAACGGGTTTCGGTTTTTTCATAAAAATCTATTGAGAAATACAGAAAATAATTAAAAAACAGAAAATCGGTATTTTGAAAGTAATCAATGAAAGTCAAAGCAGCGCCGGTCGGGATTCCCGACCGGCGTTGCTTTTTTATAAAGAGAAACAATAAATTAAAGTAGGAAAATTTTCCAAAGAAATGTGAAAACAAGGAATAAGCGGAAAAAAACGGCACATACTTTCGTTGTAAAACCGCAAAAGGATTGCGGAAAGGGAGGAATTTATGAAGGCAACCGGAATTGTGAGAAGAATTGATGAATTGGGAAGGGTGGTTATTCCGAAGGAAAT
Source organism: uncultured Bacillota bacterium (assembly GCA_949287105.1). GTDB lineage: Bacteria > Bacillota > Clostridia > Christensenellales > Borkfalkiaceae > Borkfalkia. The sequence continues at coordinate 35,969 of CASEFE010000036.1, read as the reverse complement.
ACGGCGTACGCTTCGCCTGAAAGACGGAGATCCGCTTGAAATTTTTACAGACAGGGATGAGTTGATGCTCAAAAAATATTCGCCGATCGCCACATTGGAAAAATTTTCGGAAGCGACGACGAAGTCTTTGAGCGATTTGAGCGGATATCTTGCCGTAATTTGTGATACAGATGAAATTCTCTATGCGGCGGGAGACGGAAGAAAGGATTTCACAGGGAAACAAATTACTGAAAAGATGGAAAATATTATGAAAGACAGGCGCAGTTACATTGCAAATCTTGCAGAAGGCGGAGATATTGTTCCGATTGCAGACAATGCAGATTTTCGTGCGACCGCGCAGATCATTGTTCCGATCGTATCCAGCGGTGATTGTTTGGGGGCAGTAACTTTGTTGTCGTCACAAGAGGGAGCGCGTATGGAAAGCGACGCGATCAATTTATGCCGCCTTACGGCGGATATCCTTGCCAATCAGTTTGACTGATGAAAAAGGATTGCAAAGAGAAACGCGGGGCAACAAATAAGGCGGATCCTGAAAGGTCCGCCTTTTAACTCCACGTCTGATTGAATCGAGTATTAGAACACGTCTGATTGAATCGAGTATTAAAATTAGAAATCACAACATACAGGATACCTGCCCCGGCGATCAGAACGAAGGCATAAGAAGAAAGATAGACCGAATAAGGAACGATATTCCAAAATTTTTCGAAGATCTGAGCCGTACCGCAAGGGATATAGGGGCTGACAAAGAACATGTTGAAACCTTCGTTTGCAAATTGCGGTAAAGCGGCATTCAGGAATACTGCTCCGCATAAAAACGCGGCAAAGACGCAGGTACCGTTCCGAAAATCTTTCGGCTTTGGGGAATGGGAAAAGAGGGCTGGTTTTCCGGCGGAATAAAACCGGAATGTGCCGCCGCACCATTGTAAAGTTCCGAGTACGACAAGGCTGATATGCCAAAGCATGGTATGGATGTTCATAAAGATGGATTGGCTGAAAACGGTTTGCGCGCGCAGCATAACGGAAAAGCCGGCGAGCAACCCATAACATCCTAAAAAGCAGCAGAGTGCCCGATGAAGGGGGCCTTCACGCAGAAACGGCAACAGAAGGCAAACAAATATGGGTGTGGAACAAAGCTGGAAGGGAAAGATCTGCCAAGGATAATCCCAGTAAACTCCGTTTTCGGAGAAATGAAGGCTGCACAAAATTTGTTTGAACAGTTCCAATAACAATAAAAAACAACCGATTCCGAAAGTCAGATTATTCACGATATTTTGGTTTTTTGAAAGTTGATTGGAATATATAAACAGCAATAGCATAATGGCTATCATAACTGCAAGCCAAGAAAGGTGAAAAGTACCCCATTCTTTGGGTGTGTTCATTGTTTGACTGAAAAACATGAGAATTTTTTCGATTCCGCTCATGTAAAAACTCCGGTAAAGATGTGAATGTCACATATATTATAGCACATAGACTATGTTTTTAATATGATTTTTTGAAAAATATATTGTGTATACATATGAAAAATCAATCATTTTTGAAAGGTGCCTTGATTTTGACGATCGGGGGGCTTATAGCAAAGATACTCGGTGCGTTTTATCGCATACCGCTGACAAATATACTCGGGGGCGAAGGCATGGGGGTTTACCAGATGGTATATCCGTTTTATTGCCTGCTTCTAACGATTTCGGCGACGGGCATTCCGTCGGGGCTTGCGAGAGCGGTTTCCCGTGCGGAGGCTGTGGGGGAAAATACGGGTGCAATCTTAAAAAAGGCATTGATGCTTTTTTCGGCAATCGGTTTGTTGGGAAGTGTTGCCATGTTTTTACTTGCGCCTTTCATGAGCGCGGCACAAGGGGAAAGCGCCGCAGCGGCAGCATACCGTACGCTTGCGCCGAGCGTATTTTTTGTGTCTGTGTTATCTTGTTTTCGCGGTTGGTTTCAAGGACGGAGTAATTTTTATCCGACGGCAATTTCTGAACTTGTCGAGCAGGCGGTAAAAATCGGGCTGGGGCTTTGGTTTGCATATACGTTTCGTGAAAACGTGTATAAGGCCGTCGCTTTTACTTTGCTTGCCGTAACCAGCGGAGAAATTGTGGCCTGCATTTTTATGATCATTCGGGCGGCGACCCAGCAGGGCAGGAGAGCATTGTGTGTAGATTACAATGCGATCCCGAAAGCATCTGCGCTTTTGCGTATAACGATCCCTGTAACAATAGCGGCGGGAATATTGCCTCTTTCGGGGGTAATAGACAGTATTCTGATCACGCGATTGATTTCCCGTTATGCGGAGAATGCGACGACTCTGTATGGGCTTTATTCCGGTGCGGCAACAGCCCTTACGGGATTGCCTGCTTCTGTCTGTTACGGGCTTGCAGCCGCGAGTGTGCCGGCGGTATCTGCACATTATGCAAAAGGTGAAGAAAAAGAAGGGCAAAAGAGGGTATTGTTTGCCATCAAGTGTACTATGTTTTTTGCGATGCCGGCGGCAGCATTTTTATTTTTGTTTGCGCCGCAGATCTGCTCTTTGATCTTCCCTTCGGTTACGGGTACGGATGGGGCAGTTTTAGTACGATTGGTGCGGATCCTTGCGCCTTCTTCGCTATTGCTTGCGCTGGTGCAGACGCTTGCGGCGTGTCTTACGGGTCGTGGCAGAGCAAAAATTTCGGCTCTTGCGATGGCCGCGGCTGTTTCGGTGAAATTGATTTTGGAAGCATTGTTATTGCAAAACGCGCAAATTTCTATTTTTGGGGCGGCATACGCGTGTGTGGCGTGTTATTTGGTTGCACTTCTGATCAATTTGTATTATAGTATAACAGATAGAAAAACGCGCACGCAGTCTTTGGGATATTTTGCTTTATTTGCGTTTGCCTCCGTCCTTGCGGTGGGAACGGCGTATCCGTTTGGAAATATCCATGTATTGCTCGCTTTTGGAATAGCAGGATTGGTTTATCTCGCGTTTGCTGTTTTTGTAGGCTTGTTTGATGCGCGGGAATTACGTATGAATTGGAGGAAAAAACATGATCACTGTCGTCGGATTGGGGAGTGATATTCTGGATCTAACGGAAGGAGCAAAGAAAGCTCTTTTTTCGGGTGCGAAAGTTATTTTGCGGACGGGCGAGACGCCCGTGGCGGCGGGTGTAAAGACATTGGGCGTTCCGTTTGAAACGCTCGATTACATATATGCGGCGAGCCGCAATTTTGATACGCTGAATAAAAAGCTTGCGGCGGCAGTTTTGGCGGCGGCTAAAGAGGGAGATGTGGTGTATTGTGTCGACGGAAGCATTTCGGACGATATATCGGCGCAGATCGTTTGCCGGCGGGCAAAGTCTGCTGATGTTATTGACGGGATTTCAAAGGCAGAATCCGCATTTTCGGCATGTCGGGTTTTTTCTTCTAAGCGAAGTGCCGTTTCCGCATACGATATTCCGACATCTCGACCCGTTCTTCCGCTTGCGGTATACGATATCGATTGTGATCTGATCGCATCGGATGTCAAGCTGACGCTCTGTGAATTTTACGGGGATGAAACGGCAGCGTTTTTTGTCCGCGGGAATAAGGCAAAGAAAATTTCATTGTACGAATTGGACAGGCAGGGGAAATACGATTCTTCCTGTTCGGTGGTCATTGAAGAAATTCCGCTTTTGAAAAAGACTCGTTTCGATTATGAAGATCTTCTGGCGGTGATGCGTCTGTTGCGCGCCCCGGGAGGTTGTCCTTGGGACCGTGCGCAGACGCATGAGAGTATCTGTAAAAATATGATCGAGGAAGCATATGAACTGGTCGATGCCGTGGGCAGTAAAGATGACGCGAAAGTGATGGAAGAAACGGGAGACGTATTGATGCAGGGAGCCTTTCATTCGGTCATTGCACAAGAGCGCGGTGCTTTTTCGGCATTGGATGTGCTCAGTGCCGTGTGTTCGAAACTGATATTCCGGCATTCGCATATATTCGGAGGAGACAAGGCGGAAAGTGCAGACGGGGCTTTGTCCGTCTGGGAAAAGAATAAAACGGTCGAGAAAGGGCAGAAGACGGCGTCCGACGCGGTGCGCGATGTTCCGAAGGTGTTTCCTGCCGTTATGCGCGCACAAAAAGCGGCAAAACGTGCGGCGAAATATGGGTACGATTTTAAGGATATAAAGGAAGCATCGGAGAAAATCGGAGAAGAATTGAAGGAATTGCTTGCAGCCGTTTCGGAAGGAAACGAAGGGCATATCGCCGAAGAGGCAGGAGATCTTTTGTTTTCGGCGGTCAACGTCGGAAGATTGGCAGGCGTCGATTGCGAAGAGAGTTTGCAGGCGAGCACGGATAAGTTTATCGATCGTTTTTGCAGGACGGAAGAGCAAATTTTGGCTGACGGCAAGAAAATGAACGAATTGACGGCAGAAGAGCTCTGGGGTTATTATGAACGGGTCAAACGCAATGGATAACGGGCAGGGAACAGAAAGAACTATGCTCGGCGCTCCTCTTCGGATCGGCAATATGGTTCTGAAAAACAATGTTTTGTGTGCGCCGCTTGCGGGATATACGGATTTTGCATTTCGAAAACTTTGTTACCGATATGGGGCGGGGCTTTGCTTTACCGAAATGGTCAGTGCCAAAGGACTTCGGTATAACAGTGCGGCGACAAAGCTTTTGTTATACAAAGACGAAACGGAGCCGCAGACGGCGGCGCAATTATTCGGAAACGATCCCGAGATTTTGCGTGAAGCGTGTGAAAGCGAAGAACTGAAAAATTTTGAAATTATCGATTTGAATATGGGTTGTCCCGTCCCGAAAGTATTTCGGAACGGCGAAGGAAGTGCCCTTCTTGCAAATTTGCCGTTGGCGGAAAAAATTATTGCGGAATGCAAGAAAAGCGGCAAAACGATCACGGTAAAATTTCGTATCGGGCTGGAAAAAGGAAAGACGGTGGCAGTAGAATTTGCCAAAATGTGTGAAGGTGCCGGCGCGGACATGATCACAATACACGGCCGTACGCGGGATATGTATTACGCGGGTGAACCCGATTATGCGGCAATTGCCGCGGCAAAGGCGGCGGTAAAAATTCCGGTCGTTGCCAACGGAGGAATTTTTTCGCGGACCGATGCGTTGAAAATGCTCTCTTTGACAGGGGCGGACGGCGTGATGGTTGCGCGGGCGGCGATGGCCGATCCGCATATTTTTTCCGAGATTTTAACAGACGAAGAGGTGTGGGACCGCCGCGCTGCGGTGGAGACGCAGATTGCGGACATGCTTCCCGTTTACGGAGAGAAATTTACTGTCGTTCAGATGCGTAAGATGACGGCTTTTTACACGCGCGGAATGCGTGGCGGCGCGAAGTTTCGCAGCCGCTTGTTTGCATGCGAGGATCTTGAAGCGTTGCGGGCAACGGTCGATTCGATATTTTCCGAGACAGAGGAAAACACATAAAAAATAAGAGGGGGGAAACATTCCGTTTCATCTCTTTATTGACAAAATGGCGGAAAAATGTTACACTGATAAGGATGTATAGAGAAGGAATTCAGATTCAAAATCCGCGTCATGCGGGATATAAAGCGATGGTCGGGCGATATTGCGGACGGGGAAAAGTTCGGTATTGGGAACTGGACTTTGTGCGTGGTATCTGTGTAACGCTGATGGTATTCGACCATTTTATGTATTGTCTTTGGGATGTGCTTCCTTTTATCAATGAAGTTTTGGGAACTTCGTTGTTTACGGAATCGGAGGCGATTGCCAGGGCATACTGGAACTGGGATTTTCGGCAGAATGTCTGGTTTTTTGTGGTGACGGCATTTTTTACGATAACCGGAATATCCTGTACGCTCACGCGCGGAAATTTCCGAAGGTGTATTCCGTTGGCGCTGGTCGCAGCGGGAATCACTTGTATCACGAGGCTCATAGAAAGTTTCGGATTGAGCGGCGCAACGATACTGTTCGGCGTAATCCATATGCTTGCGTCGGGAGTATTTTTGTATGCCGTTCTCGATAACGCCTGCGTTGCCGTCGGCGAAGTATTGGGAGAGGGAAAAATCGCGAAAATTTTTCGTGAAGCGTTGCGTTACCTCCCGGGGATCGTGGGTATATCGCTTCTGATCTGGTTGTTTACGAATTGTGCGCAGTTTACCTTTCAGAACGGATACATTGAGATCATATCCACTTATACGGGAGCCAAGACGGACGCGGAAAACAAATTTATCAGTATCTTTTTGTATTTGAAAGAATCGCCTGAAAACGGTCATTTCAGCTTTTATGAATACACGGGCGACTATTTTCCGATTTTGCCTTGGGCAATGTTCGTATTGATCGGGGGGATTATCGGCAGATTGGTATATCATACATCTGCGCGGTATGCATTTAGTCCGCTGAACGGGGCTTGGAACAGCGGCGTTTGTTTTTTCGGGCGTCATGCGGCAGTCATCTATGTTGTGCATATGGTCATATGGCCTGTTCTTTTAGCGCTTGCGGCATGGATATCTTCGCTTTTTTAATGAAACACTTATAAACGGAAGGTGTAAATATGATAAAACCTCTTCCTGCGGATTGTTCGATGTACGAAGCAGTCATGCAGAACATTTCCGGCAGCGACGTTTCGGTTGCGATTTCCTATTACGGCAGAAAATATTCTTTTTTGCGCGTATATCGATGGATCGATGTGCTTGCGGACAATTTTTCGGCGGAGTTTAAGATTAAAAAGGGGGATACGGTCACGCTCTGTATGCCCAATTCTCCTGCGGCGCTGCTTGCGTTTTATGCGGCAAATAAACTGGGTGCGGCGGTGAATCTTGTACACCCGTTTATTCCGCCGGAAAGCTTAAAGGAGAGCATAGAGAAGACCCAAAGCCGGCTGCTATTGATCTACGATCTGTACAAATGCGGGCATTTTGATTTTGGTGTTCCGACGCTCGTGAGTGACAGTTCTTATTTTATGGGGCTTGCCGCCAAAGCGTATTATAAATGCACCAATAAGCCTGCCGCGACGGGATACGAACATTTTGAAAAATATTTGAAGAATCGTAAAAATGCGCATACGTCTGCCGCAAAATTTGCAAAGGACGAACCTGCGGTATACCTTGCGAGCGGCGGGACAACCGGAAATCCGAAAATCATCGCGCATAACAACGAAGTGTTCAATGCGTTGTGCTGTAAAGCGGAAGAATTTTTGAGCGAGCCTATCGAAAATTACAAGGCACTTTACAATGTTCTTCCCATCTTTCACGGGTTCGGACTGTGCATCAACATGCACATGTGCATGTTGATGCGGCGAACCAATATCATGTGTATAAAGTTCAACGCAAAGATGAGCGCAAAACAGATCGTAAAGGAACGGGCGAATATTCTGACGGGTGTTCCGACCATGTATTTGAAGCTTCTCGGTGAAAAAGCTTTTACGAATGCTGATCTTTCTCATATCAAAGACGTGTATGTGGGCGGGGATCGCACGCCGCAAAAGCTCATCGACGAATTTAATGCGGTATTAAAAAGGCAGGGAAGTTCGGCGCGAATGTATGAGGGATACGGCCTTACGGAAACGGTGACGGTTTGTCTTGTGAATACATTGGCGCATCATCGGGAAAATTCCATCGGGTATCCGCTTTCGGAGACGCATGTCATGATTGTAAGGGACGGCTCTGAGGTTCCTGTGGGTGAAGTCGGTGAGATCTGGTTGAATACCAATCAGTTCATGCTCGGGTATCTGCATGAAACGCAATCTCCGTTTGCCGAATATGAAGGTAAAAAATGGCTGAAAACGGGCGATTACGGTTGGTTGGATGCAGACGGCTTCTTATATTTCAAACAACGTATCAAAAACATGTTGAAAGTGAGCGGCGTTCCTGTGTATCCTTCGGAGATCGAGGCTGCGGCATTGGAAGTGGAAGGAGTAAAGAAAGCCTGTGCCGTAGGAATACCGGACAAAGTCAAAGGGCAGGTAGTGCGGTTGTTTGTGGAATGCGAGACAGGGTTTGACACAAAAAAGGTGGAAGAAGAAATTTATGCGACCTGTCGCCGAAAACTGATCGCCTATGCGCTTCCTAAAGAGATCATCTTTGAAGACAAACTTCCTGTCAGTCTGATCGGGAAAATTGACCGGAAGGTATTGGAAGAGCGAAAATAAATTTTTTGAAGAAACAGCGCCTCAGCAAAGCTAAGGCGCTGTTTGTTTTTGCCAGAGAAAAATAAAAAAATCGATTTTCATTTTCGGAAATTTAAGTTGGAATTTTTACAAATTTCTCGCGGTATTGGCTGCATGTGATGCCAAAATATTTTTTAAATAGCTTGGAAAAATAATATTGATCGCGAATGCCTACCGCATCGGCGACATCGCTGAATCTTAAATTTCTTTGAATAAGTTCAGCGGCTTTTTCCATGCGGAACCGAATCAGCCAGGCTTCGGGAGTGATATTTTTCTCCTGCCTGAAAATTTTGGAAAAATAACTGCGATTGATGAAGAGTTTGTCCGATACGTCCGATACGGTTATTCCTTCGTTGTAATGGTTTTGCATATATGCAATTCCCAGGGCGACGTATTTTTGAGCGTTGGAGGGGGGAGATTGTTGTTCCAGTGACGACTGAATTCCGGAAAGGCATTTTAACAAAAAGCTGTCGAGCATCAGAGGCGAAATGTTTTTGGTATGTTCGGTATAAGCCAGAAGTTCATTGACGCCCGCATAAAAATCCATATTGTTCTGATGGATCACGTATTGGGCTTTGCCGTCACAGCAGTGCATCCATTCATCGGCTTTTTCTCCGTCGAAGGCGATCCAGCAAAATTCAAAAGGGTCTTCTTTTTCGCTGTAATAAAAGACGAGATCATCGGGGAAAATTACAAAAACATCGCCTTCCCGCACGGAATAGAGCGTATCATTTGCTTTATAATATCCTTTACCGTGAATGACGTAATGCAAAATATACATATGGCGGATCTGCGGTCCGCAGGTAAAATCGGGAGCGCATTGCATTTTTCCGCTCAGAGTAAGTCGGATGCCCGAGGGTGTAGGATAATCGTCTGTATTGTAAAAGTTCTGCATAAAAGACCTCGCGGACATTTTTCTCTATTATAACATAAGGTGGTTAAAAAAGCGACAATTTTACAATATAAAAGCGGTAAATAAACGACAATTTTATAAAAGCAAGCAACAATTTTTAATTTACAAACGGAGCGTAAAATTGCTATAATAAAATAAAAAAGTTAAAAAGGGTCGAAGAATGAATCTGAAAGCAGAAAAGTTTGCCAAGGCCGACGAGCCGTATGCGCGTGCCTATTTTGAATACGAAGGGGAAGATATGTTTACGCGGCATGCGCATGCGTATTCTTCCATGTTGAAAGAGTTTCCGCCGCCCGCCTATGACGGTGGGGATTTTTATCCTTGCGGAACACTGACCGATAAGCTTTACGGAGTGATCCCGAATTACAATTGTATTTATTTTGTGTTCGAGGATCGGATACGGGCAAAAGATCCCTCACTTCTTCCTCTCTTGCAGGACGAATATACGCAAAGTACATATGGAAATACTGTTCATTCGGTTGCGGGGTTCAGTTATTCGCATTCTTTGCCGCATTATGGCCGAGTGGCTGCGGAAGGGCTGGATTCTTATCGTGTGCGCATTGAAAAAAGAAACGGAAAATTGAAGAGAGGGCTTTTGGACCTTTTAGACGGTATCGAAGCATATCGGGCGCATTGTGTAGAATATCTTGAAAAAAACGGCGGAAAAAAGCAATTGATCGACGCATTGAAACAAGTGCCTTTTCAGCCGGCAAGGAATATTTATGAAGCGCTTGTTTGTTGGAATTTTATCTACCATCTTGACGGTTGCGATAATGTAGGGCGATTGGATCAGGATCTCATGCCTTTTTATAAAGGGGAAGATATTGAGGCCCTGCTTCGCGAGTTTTTTCAGATCATCGATAAGACGGAAGGCTACTCCGCTTCGATCGGGCCGGAATACAACGAAATTACGTTGTATGTTCTGAAAGCGATCAAAGGGCTTCGGCGTCCGCAAATCGAACTGCGCGTCACGGAAGATATGCCGGACGTTTATTGGGAGGCTGCACGGGATTCTCTGATGCAGGGAGGAACCAATCCCTCTTTATACAACGAAGAAGGGTACATGAAAGCTTTTCATAAAGCATTCCCTGAAATACCGGACAGTGATTTATTGCGTTTTTGCGGAGTAGGGTGTACGGAAAGTTCGTTGGCCGGTATCAGCCGTTCGGGTTCGTTGGACGCAGGAATTCATCTTCCGTATATTTTTACGGAATGCATGAAGGAAGACTTGCAAAATTGTAAGACGTTTTCGGAATTTTATCAAAAGTTTTTTGCTCGGTACCGCAAAGAATTGCAAGAGACGCTCGATGCCGTTTACAAATCATATGAAGTGCGTGAGCGTTTGAGACCTTCACCTTTCCGTTCGCTTGTCATTGATGATTGTATCGATCGGGATACGGATTTCAATGCGGGCGGAGCGCGGTATAGCTGGAGCGTGATCAATTTTGCGGGAATTGTGAATGTCGTGGACGATATGCTTGCAGTCAAAGAGTTGGTTTTTGACAAAAAGGAATATACCGCGGATCAGTTTAAGGATGGTTTGGAAAGAGAAGACGCGCGGCTTTTTGACGCTTGTAAAAAATGTGCTCATTGCGGTGTGAACGATGCAAAGAGCGACGAGTTTGCGCACAACATGTCAAAAGAGTTATTCGCAGAGCTTAAAAAATATAAAAATTATTTTGGCGGAAAATACATTGCGGCTTCCATTCAGTTCAGCACGTGTGCAACGGCGGGCGCATTTATCCCCGCGACGCCGGACGGGCGTCATTATGGAATGCCCCTTGCGGATTCGATCGCTGCAATCCACGGCAACGATACAAAGGGAATTACGGCAATGCTCAACAGTGCGGCTGCCATAGCGCAGGAGGATATGCCCGGAACGCCCGTACTGAATGTGCGTATGAGCAAGGATTTCTTGGAAAAAAATCTCAAAGCGGTAACGCTCGGGTATTTTGCGCAGGGGGGCATGCAGATGCAGATCTCCTGTTTGTCTAAGGAAGATATGCTCGATGCAATGGAACATCCGGAAAATCATGGCAATCTGGTGGTTAAGGTAGGGGGATATTCCGAATATTTTATCCGTCTGTCCAGGGAATTGCAAAGGCAGATTATACAAAGGACGGAATATGTATGATTTTATTTGATCTGAAGCGCGCTTCGGTGAATGACGGTACGGGTATGCGGACGGTGGTGTTTTTCAAAGGCTGTCCGCTTAAATGCGAGTGGTGTCATAACCCGGAATCACAGATCGTGCGTCCGCAAATCGGCTTTTTGCAGGAATTGTGTATTCAATGCAGAAGCTGTGAAATTTGCCCTGTATCCTGCCATGAATTTACCGAAAACGGGCATACGGTTTGCGACGATCGGTGTAACGGCTGCGGCGCATGCGTGAAAGCTTGTCCGAAATCAGCTCTTATATTATACGGATATGAAGCCACGGTAGAAAGCGTCATGCAGGAAATTGAAAAGGATGCGCCATATTTTCGATATTCGGGCGGAGGGGTTACATTCTCCGGAGGAGAGCCGATGGCGCAATTTCCGCAAGCATTGGCGTTGGCGCAAGCTGTGAAAAGCGCGGGAATTTCGCTATACATAGAGACATGCGGTTTCGGGAAAAAACAAGATTTTCTCGATATAGCAAAATTTACCGATTGCTTTTTGTTTGACATCAAGACGGTTCCGTCGCTGTATGAAAGATATACAGGAGTACGGCCGGAAAAGATATTTGAAAATTTGATGTCGCTTGATGGAGCGGGTGCAAAAATTGTTTTGCGCTGTCCGATAATACCAAAAGTAAATTTGAACGAAGAACATTTTGAGTTCCTAGCAAAGCTCAGTAAGAAGTTGAAAAATCTTCAAAAAATTGATTTGCTGCCTTATCATCCTACGGGTTTGGATAAATACAGAAGGTTAGGGATGGTTGCGGAATATAAAAATGCTTCATTTTTGGAAAAAACGGAATTTACCGATTTTGCAAAGATTTTGAAAGAGCAGACCGGTATTTCGGTTTCGATCGGATAACGCGGATAAATTTTAAGAGTTCTTTTCGGATAGGAAAAAGAATTTGTTTATAGGAGGGGAAATATGGAAAACATTTTGCCGACCCGTTGGCAAAGGGTTATACTGAAAAATTATGGAATGATACCGGCTGATAGAATTGCCAAGGTTTTGGAAACAGATGAAGAGACGGTAAGGTTGCACGCGGAAAAATTAGGTCTTTTTGAAATCGAAGCAGATCCGAATTGGGAAAAGAAAGGGTTTGTGACGGTGATCCGCAACAACTGGGACTTGCTTTTGGACGAAGATATTTGTACGCTTTTATCGCTCGAAGAGGCGGAATACCGTCAGTTACTGGAAGAGTATGATTTTTTGTCGGTAAAATTGGGCGACAAGCCTAAGACGGAAAAAATAAAATATGCGCCATTAAGCAAAGAACAGGAAGCGGAGACGGAAAAAGCGTGCAAAATTTTGAAAGGGCATTGTCGTAAAAGGACGGTAGAGCCATTTGATTTTTATAATAATAGCGCAAAAACATATTATGAAAGTCCGCTTGAAAATACAATTGAAGATCGATTTACAGCATCTTACAGTGCCAGATACAGCGGCGCATTGCTGGATGATGAACTCAGCGATTATCCCGAAGAATATCTTGAAAGGCTTAAAGCTTGTGGGGTAAACGGGATATGGTTGCAAGAGACGTTAAGAAATCTGGCAGATTTTCCGTTTGATCGGCAGTATGCTTCCGACTATCAAAAACGGCTCGGCAATTTGAAAAAGCTTACGGAGCGTTGCGAACGGTACGGCATCGGAGTTTATCTATATATGAACGAACCGCGGAGTCTGCCAGCAAAGTTTTTTGAAAAATACCCGCAATGGAAGGGGCAGGAAGTAGGAGACGGAAATTACTGTTTATGTACATCGGCGCCGGAGGTACAGAAATATCTGTATGACGCTATGAAAAGCGTGGCGGAGAACGTTCCCAAACTCAAAGCGGTCGTGACAATTACGATGTCTGAAAACGCTACGCATTGTTATTCCAAAATCTGGCCGAAAGATGCAAATAATACGGAATGTCCGCGTTGCAAGGAAAGGACACCGGAAGAAGTTGCAGCCGAAGTCAATAATATCTTTTATCGGGCGATCCGTGACGGTAACAAGACGACGCGGCTGATCGCAAATTTATGGGGCTGGGCGGATTACATGGGCTGGACGGAAGAACAGGTACTTCGCGGCGTGAAACTTCTGGATAAAGGCATTGACGTATTGTGCGTGAGTGAGTTCGGCAAAAAATTTGTGCGCGGCGGCGTTCAAAGCCAGGTAATCGATTATTCCATTTCGGTGATCGGGCCGAGCGATTTTACCGTAAAAGTATTGACGTTTGCAAAGGCGTGCGGACACAGGATCTGGGCTAAAATTCAAGTCAACAACAGTTGGGAATGTTCTGCCGTTCCGTATATTCCGGTTTTTGACAGGATGGTAAAGCATATAGAAAACTTAAAAAAATTGGACGTGTCGGGCCTGATGATGGGATGGAGCCTGGGAGGATATCCGGGCGGCGCTCTTTCCCTTTGTTGCATGGCTTGCGGGCGGGAAACGGATGAGAAAAAATGGTATAATGCCGTTTACGGCGAACAGGCGGCTTTGGCAAAGCGAGCGGTAGGTTTATTCAGCGATGCGTTTGGTGAATATCCGTTCAGTGTGGATATTTTGTATCTTGGCGGACATAATTTGGGTTGCGGAAATCTTTGGTCATTAAAGAATACGGGCAGAAAATCGACCATGGTCTGTTATACATTTGATGATTATAAGGCATGGACGTCTCCGTATGGGGTTGATGTGTACATCAGGCAGATGGATCTTCTGACGACTAAGTGGAAAGAAGGTTTGGACGCGATCGGATCGGTTGAGGGAAATGCGGCTTTTGAAGAATTAAAGCGTTGTGCAAAAGCCTGTTTTATTCATTTTATGAGCGCAAAGTTGTTGGCCGAATTTTCGGTATGGAAAGAAAATTTGCAGGAAAACAGAGAGAAACTTTTGGGGTGTGTGCGTAAAGAGAGAGAACTTGTCGAAAGCCTGTACAGCCTTGTGGAAAAGGATGCGAAAATCGGTTTTGAAATGACAAATCACTATTATTACAGCGATAATGTTTTATTGGAAAAGTTGTTGAATCTTTCTCAGATCGAAGAAGAACTGGAAAATATCTCTTCAATATGATAAGATTTTCGGAGAACTGCGACAAGGTTTGATGTTTTTAATGTTGAAGAGTGAAGGTGACAGGTTTTTCAAAGTTTATAGAAAAAAGAGTGACTGCCGTAATTTATAATGCGGCAGTCACTCTTTTAAGCGTTGAAAGGGGAAGAAAATAAATTGCGTCAGCTTCGGCAAAATATCTTTTCGGAAATGGTTTTGACTTAAAGATATAAGGCAACATTTGCTTTTTTCAAATCGTCGATCCAGGATTGTTCCGGCAAAGCGTCTGTAATGACGGCATAAAGGCTATGCAAAGGAGAAATCGAATAAAAGGAAACGACATTGAATTTCGATTGATCGGCAAGAAGATACGATTTTTTCGAATTTTCGAGCAGAATTTTTCGGATTGCCGCTTCGTCGATATTGGAATCGGTCAGCCCGAATCGAAGATCGATGCCGCGGCAGGAAAAAAACGCGGCGTCGAAATGAAAATTTTTGAGTTGCATTTGTGCGGCTTCTCCGACAAATGACAAGCTGTTTTCCCGCAGTTTTCCTCCGATGCAATACAATTCGCAGTTGGTCAGTTTGGAAAGCATCAAAATAGCCTTTGCACCGTTGGTTACGATCCTTAACCCGTTTTTATTCGTAAGATGGGGAATCAGAAAGGCAGTCGTGGAAGAAGAGTCCAAAAAAACGGTGTCGCCGTCTTTGATAAACTCCGCTGCGCTTTCGCCGATTTGTTTTTTTGCGTCCGAATGGGAGGTTTCACGGACAAAAAACGGTATTTCGCTGTCCAGACCTTCATTATAAACGGCACCGCCATAAGTGCGAGAAATAATTCCGCTTTTGGCAAGTGTATTGAGATCTCTTCGTATTGTCGCCTCATTGATATAAAGTTCCGCGGATAGCTGGCTTACACTTACGGCTTTGCGTTCCTTTAATATTTCCAGAATTTGCGCCTGCCGCATCGGGGGTAAATCTTTTTGTTCAAAGTTGTTCATTCTAACCCTCTTCTGATGTTTATTTATGTTAAATAATGCGATTTGTCGCCGCATATTGACAATGATTTAACATAATTATATAATATCGACGGAAAAAATGCAAATAAAACCGAAGTGAAACCATATGCAGAAAGGATATATTTTCAATATACAAAAATTTTGCCTGCATGACGGAGCGGGAATCCGCACAGACGTATTTTTCAGCGGGTGCAATTTACGGTGTCGGTGGTGTGCAAATCCCGAATCGCAGTTGCCGTGCGGCGATGAGCGCAGCGAAGCAAAATGTTATACAACGGAAGAAGTTTTACGTGAAGTTCTCAAAGACGAGGTCTTTTATAAAAAAAGCGGGGGCGGAGTAACGCTCACGGGCGGGGAAGTATTCATGCAATATGAGTTTGCAATGGAGCTTTGCCAAAAGATGCATGCAAACGGATTGAATATTGCCATAGAGACGGCAGGAGCCGTCGATCCGGAGAAGTTTTCGGCACTTGTAAATCAATTGGATTTTGTTTTTATCGATTGTAAACATTACGATACGCAAAAACACAGGCAAGGTACGGGGATCGGGAATGAACTGATTTTAAAAAATATTTCTTGGCTTGTGCAGAGCGGAAAGGCATATACCGTACGGATCCCTGTGATTCCGGGATACAATGACAGTTTGTCGGATGCAAAGGCTTTTGCTGAATTGTTTGTCAAGTTGGGGGTAAAAGAGGTACAGTTATTGCCGTTTCATCAGTTTGGCGAAAAGAAATATGAAAAACTGAACAAAAAGTATGACTATAAGGGCGTGGCGCAGTTACACAAGGAAGACTTGAAGGAATACAAGGAGTTATTCTGTGCAAGCAAAATATCTGCGGCCATAGGCGGTTAAATAAAAATACGGGAGGGTTTATCATGGAAAATTACTTTGGCGAAATGACGCCGCGCATTCAAAAATTTCGGAATAATCTTTTGAATACCACGCCGAAAATCTGCACGGAACGTGCGGTTTTGACGACGAAAGCATATCGGGAACACGAAATGGATCAAGTGGTTCTGAAACGGGCGTATATGGTAAAGGAAGTTTTGGAAAATATGTCTGTTTACATAGAGCCGGAAACGCTGATCGTCGGAAATCAGGCGAGTGAAAACAGGGCGGCTCCCATATTTCCCGAATACGCGATGGACTGGGTGATCAAAGAGTTAGACGAATTTGAAAAGCGGAACGGCGACCGTTTTGAAATCAGTGAAGAAAACAAACAAATTTTACGGGAAATTTATCCCTATTGGAAGGGCAGAACTTTGCAGGATAAGGCGTATGCCGCTTATCCGGAAAGCGCAAAGACCATTTACGATATCGGGATTATCCGCAATGAAGGGAACATCACATCGGGTGATGCGCACCTTGCGGTAGACTATGAAAGCGTTCTGAAATACGGTTTGAAAGCGGTGCGGGATCGCGTTCAGAGAATACTTGAAAGTTTGGATTATACAGTATATGAAAATATGAAATCCAGTTACTTTTATAAAGCGATTCTGATTGTGATCGATGCGGTAGAAAGTTTTGCGAAGCGATACAGCGAGTTGGCGGCAAAGGAAGCGGAACGGGCGGAACCTGTGCGCGCGGCAGAACTATTGAAAGTATCGAAGATTTGCGCGCGGGTACCGATGGAAGGCGCGCGCAATTTTCCCGAGGCGATGCAGAGCCTTTGGTTTATCCATCTGATTTTACAGATCGAATCAAACGGACATTCCCTGTCTTTCGGGCGGTTTGACCAATATATGCTGCCATATTATGAGGCGAGCGTGAAAGCAGGAATGAAGCGGGAAGAAATTCTCGAATTGCTTGAAAACTTATGGTTAAAGACGCTCACGATCAATAAAGTGCGCAGTTGGGGGCATACGCGTTTTGCGGCGGGAAGCCCTATGTATCAGAACATAACGATCGGCGGGCAAACAGCGGACGGAAAGGATGCGGTAAACGAATTGACGAAACTGGTTCTTGTTTCGATCGGAAGGACGCGTCTGCCGCAGCCGAATCTGACGGTACGGTATTTTGCCGGAATGGACGAAGATTTCATGCGGGACTGTATCCGCATGATCAAATTGGGATTCGGAATGCCTGCATTCAACAGCGATGAAATTATTATTCCAGCCTTGGAAGCATTGGGCGTATCGAAAGAAGATGCCTATAATTACAGTGCGATCGGATGTGTGGAAGTGGGTGTTCCCGGAAAATGGGGATATCGCTGTACGGGTATGAGTTATCTGAATTTTCCGAAAACGCTGATGATTGCGCTGAATGACGGCGTAGATCTGACGACAGGCAAAAAGATTTGTAAGGGCGTCGGGAAATTTACCGATATGAAGACGTTTGATGAAGTGATGGCTGCATGGGATAAGACGGCGCGCATGCTCATTCATCAAGGGGTTATTCTGGATAATTGTGCGGACATGGTTGTGGAGCAGGAAGTACCGGATATCTTGTGTTCCGCGCTTGTCAAAGATTGTATCGGGCGGGGAAAGCATTTGAAGGAAGGCGGAGCCGTATACGATATGATCAGCCAGTTGCAGGTCGGGGTTGCCAATTTGGGAGATTCATTGGCAGCGCTCAAAAAATGCGTATATGAAGAAAAGCTTCTTACGCGCGAAGAATTGTGGGATGCGCTGGTCAATGATTTTGCGGGAGAGCGCGGGGAAGAAATTCGGCAGATCCTGCTGAAAGCACCCAAATACGGCAATGATGACGATTATGTTGACGAACTGGTCGTAAAAGGATACGATACATATCTGGATGAGATCAAAAAATACAAAAACACGCGGTATGGGCGCGGGCCGATCGGAGGAAATTATTATGCGGGAACCTCTTCGGTTGCGGCGAACGTTCCGCAGGGCGCGGGGACGTGTGCCACACCGGACGGGCGGCATGCGGGTGAACCTTTGGCGGAAGGATGTTCGCCTGCGCATTCCATGGATACGCACGGCCCGACAAGTGTATTTAAGTCGGTATCCAAACTTCGTACAAAGGAAATTGCGGGCGGTGTGTTATTGAACCAAAAAGTGACGCCGCAAGTTTTGAGTGAACAAAAAGACTGTGAGAAACTGAGCATGCTTGTGCGTACGTTTTTTGATGTTTTGCACGGGTATCATGTTCAATACAACGTAGTATCGCGGGAAACCCTTCTGGATGCACAGAAGCATCCGGAAAATTATAAAGATTTGATCGTGCGTGTTGCGGGATATTCGGCATTCTTTACGGTTCTTTCCACGCAGACGCAAAACGATATCATAGCCAGAACGGAACAAGTTTTATAGGAGAAAAAAGATGAGCGAATTGAAAAACAGGGTGGCGGCGATCACGGGTGCCGGCGGAGGGATCGGCCGTGCGACGGCGATTGCTTTGGCAAAAGAGGGGGCTAAAATTGCCATGCTCGGCGGGAAAAATCTGAATAATCTTAGGGAAACGGAAGAAGCGGTGCGGCAGGTCGGCGGTGAGGTGATCGGCATTGCGGGAGACTTAACGGAAGAAGATTTTCCCCAAAAAAGCTTGCAGGAAGTGTTAAAAAAATTGGGCGGCCTGGATATTTTGATCAACAATGCCGGTATGGCATACAATGCAAAGTTTGAAGAAACGCCCGCAGCGGTTTTCGATCGGATCATGAAAATCAACGTGCGTGTACCGTATTTGCTGACGCAAGAGGCGTTGCCCTATTTAAGAAAATCCGATCGGGCAAGCATCATCAATATTTCATCGGTGGTGGGGCACGCGGGATATCCTTTACAGAGCGCGTATGTCGCATCCAAGCATGCGTTATTGGGATTTACAAAATCATTGGCGGCGGAGCTTTATCAGGAAGGGATCCGTGTGCATGCCATTTGTCCCGGCGGCGTATATACGGACATGGTAAAAGTTGCGCGGCCCGATCTGCCGCCCGACGGAATGATCATGCCCGAGGAGATCGCAAATATCGTAATGTTTTTTCTTTTGAACAGAGGAAATGCGGTTGTCGATGAGATATGCGTACACCGCGTCAATAAACAACCGTTTTTGATTTAGGAGGAATATAAAAATGACGGAAAATCAAAGATACGAGCAAGCGAAAGCAATTTATGCGGATTTGGGTGTAGATACCGATCGCGCCTTGGAAGAGCTGAAAAATAAAAAAATCAGTATTCATTGCTGGCAGGGAGATGACGGAATCGGCTTTGAAATAAAAGATAAGAGTGTCAATACCGGTATTATGGCAACGGGAAATTTCCCCGGTAAGGCGCGAAACGGAGACGAATTGCGCGCGGATGTATCCAAAGCGATGGAGATGATTCCCGGAAAGCACAAATTTAACCTGCACAGCATATACGCGGAAACAAACGGAAAGAAAGTGGAGCGTGATGAACTTCGCTACGAATATTTTGAAGGATGGGTTGCCTGGGCAAAAGAAGAAAAGGGCATTGGTCTGGATTTTAACCCCACGATCTACAATCATGTAAACATGAAAGACGGATATTCGTTATCTTCGCCCGATGCAAACATTCGGAATTTCTGGATCCGGCATACAAAAGAATGCCGAGAAATTGCCGATCGGATCGGTCGGGAACTGGGGCAGAAATGTGTCAATAATATCTGGATCAGCGACGGAAGCAAAGACGAATGCATCAATAAAGCGGAATTAAGAGAAAATCTCAAAAACTCTTTGGATGAAATCTTTGCAACGGCTTATGATTCGTCTCATATGGTGGATGCGCTCGAACCGAAACTTTTCGGGATCGGCACCGAAAGTTTTGTGGTCGGAAGTTTGGAATTTTATTTGGCGTATGCGCTTTTGCATCATAAATTGCTTTGTCTGGATATGGGGCATTATCATCCGACAGAACTGGTCAGTGAAAAGATCAGCTCGCTCTTGACTTTTATGGACGGAATATTGCTGCATGTGAGCCGCGGGGTACGTTGGGACAGCGATCATGTTGTTTCGTACAGCGACGAATTACAGAATATCTTCCATGAAATTTGCCGCATGCAGGCGTATTCCAAAGTGGACATTGCCCTTGATTTCTTTGATGCAAGCATTGACCGCGTAGGGGCATGGGTGATCGGGGCGCGAAATACTCTGAAAGCAATTTTGGTAAGTTTATTGGAACCTGTACAGCTTCTTCGCAAGGCAGAAAAAGAAGGGGATCTGGCGAGCCGTCTTGGTTATTTGGAGGAATGCAAGAGCCTTCCTTTTGGTGCGGTTTGGGACAGATATTGTGAAATGTGCGGCGTGCCGGTACGCGACCAATGGATTTCGGAAATGAAAAAATATGAAAAAGAAGTTATATTCAAACGTTCTTAAAAAGGTTTCGGAATAAATAAGTTTTTAAATTTAGATAAACAAGATTAGAAAGAATAGAGCTTTGCGTTACAATGGATTTTTGTGAATCGGAACCTAAGATAAAAAGTGGTTTATCGAATTTTAAAAGAATTATTTTTACCATCGTTTCATTTTTTTTGCATAAAAGGATGCCTCTTTGCAAACATTTTTACAAAGAGGCATCCTTTTGTTATGCGCTTGAAATTGAAAAATAAAGCTAAAAATACAAATTTACCGTAAAAATTCTGATTGCTATTTTTGAAACTTTTTGCGGTAATCTTTGGGGGTCATATCCAAAATTTCTTTGAATTTTTTTGCAAAGAAGGAAGGGGAGCCGAATCCGACCGCATTGGAAATGGCGGTAATGTTCAGATCGGTGGTGCGCAGGAGCACCTGTGCTTCCTGAATGCGCCGTTTGTTCAGGTATCGAATGGGAGAAAGACCATATGTTTGCGTAAAAAAGTGAATGAGATGAAATTTGCTCAAAAAAACCTTTTGTGCAAGTTCATCGATGGAGATGTTGAAGGCATAATGGTTATCGATAAATTGTTTGACGAAGACAATTTCTTTTGTGGCAGACTTATTCTCTAAGTTCTGGGAAAAAGAAAGGTTATTGGAGCGCACAAACTGGATAAAGAGCGAGCACAGCCAATGATAGGACATTTCAAAATAAAAAGGTTTCTTGTTTTCAAGTTCTTCTGCAATTTTATCGAGCAGGAAAATAGTTTTATCGATTTGTTCCTGATCGCGGAAAACAGGGGAGAGCTCGGGTTTAGAATCGGAGTCTTCTTCAAAGCTTTTCGCAAGATCCAGTTTGATATTTTCGACGCCGAAAATATAATACTTCATCGGGAATTCGGGAGAAGAAGTTTCGGTATGCACGGTATAAGGGTTGATGATTACGAAATCTCCTCGTTCGAGAATAAATGCATTTCTGTCGATGATATATTTCCCTTTTCCCTCGTAAACGTAGAGTATTTCAAGAAAGGGATGAAAATGCGGCGTGGAATTCCAATCCTGGCCATATTCTGACTTTGTAAAATACAGAAATTTCAAATTCGTGTTATTAAGTTTCTGATCAGGAAACTCGTACCGTATCGTACTCATATTCGCATTTCCCCTTTTGATAAATCAAGCGCATTCTTGTGCTTTTTTATTATTATAAATCATAATTTTCGTGAAAGCAACCGAAAAAATTTTTTTATAGAGATAAAAAAGAATTTTTGTTTTTCAAAGCACTTTACTGTGATAAAGTAACTTTTTTTGTTTTATGATTACATATAAAATGAAAAAAATCTACAAAATGGCGCAATATCGATATAAATTAGCGCAATTTTGATATTGTTTTAATCAAGCGAAAAGGGTATAATCAAGTCAAGAAACACGCAATAAGGCAAAATCCTATGGGATGAAACGAGGGCAATAGACGTGAAAAATAAGGAGGATGGTTATGAAGAAAAAGTGGATCGCGCTGATATGCGCGGCGGTTCTGTGTATCGGAACGGTGATGATGGCCGCAGGATGCGGAAAGAAGAACAACTATGATTTTGTGGTTGCCTATCTTTCGGCAGGGCGCGGAGAGACGTATGTTGAGAAACTGGTTGAAGAATTTGAGAAGACACCGTATGTGCAGGATTATCTTGCATCGAAAAACAAAACAAAATTGAGCGTAAAGATCATTAAGGGCGGCACGTCCAACATTGGTGAACTGGTTCGTAATTCGATCAATACTGGTGTAACGCCGGACGTGTTGTTTTTGAACTTTAATATGAGTGGGCTGACGTTGACGGAAAGCTTTGTTCGTTCCAAGAAACTGGTGGATCTTACCTCGCTTTTGAAGGAAAAAGTTTACGGAGAGGAGAAGACGCTGGAAGATAAGCTGGTTCCGGGACTTTTGGAAAATTACACGACCAAGCCGTATGGCACGGATGAAGTATATTCGCTTCCTGCGTTCTATTCGCCGACGGGATTGTGGTATGACGCATCGCGTTTTTACGATGACGGAAAGACAGGAGCTCAATATACTTGGAAATTTACCGACGGCGAGCATGCCGGAAAATACGGACTTCCGCATACGTGGGAAGATTTTTGGAAACTCGGCGACGAGCTGAACAAAGCAAACAACAACAACGCGAATGCAAGCGCGACCAATCCTTCATTGTTCACATATCCGACGGCGGGATATTTTGACGGATTTATTTATTCTGCGGTAGCAGGCATGGCGGGTGAAGAGAAGTTCTTGCAGATGTTGGGTTATGCGGATAACATTTGGAGTGATCCGGGCGTGCAGGATGCGTTGGAGATCGTGGTGAAACTGCGCAATTATCTTGAACCGAACACGCCGGCGCAGGCCAATGCGAATGATTTTAAGAAAAACCAGGAGGCAGTGATCGGTAAGATCGATGCGAACAAGCAGCAGACGGCGAAGGGGACGGCGCTGTTTATGCCGAACGGCGACTGGCTGCCGGGCGAAATGGCGGAGAGCACTCCGACGGGGTTTGCATGGGGATTTATGCCTTTGCCTGCCAAAGATGCGGATTCGATGAGTTATGTAAACACGTATATTGAAAACGTGTATATGCACAAAGACGGCAAAAATCAGGATATGGGCAAACAGTTCCTGCTGTACTATTTCAGCAATGCGGGTGCAAAGATTGTGGCGCAGCAAACCAAGGCGATCATACCGACGCAAGATGCACTGACAAATGCGGCAGCAAACGGTATTGAGCAGACGACTATCGATCTGTATAAGGTATATGACGGGAACGGAGCCGTGTCGGGAAGCTTTGCGGCGACAAATACGGTGACGGGACTCAACTGGAACGATGTTTTGTATAATGACCTGAACTTGGAAATTTTCACGTCTTCACAGACTGGAAGCAAATCAGATGAGACGCTTTTGAGCGAATGGACAGTGAGGTTGGAATCGGCGAGCGACAAGATGCGTGCGGCGATCATCAAATAAAAGAGGGGACAGAGAAATTGTCTGAAATTGCACGGAGGGGATTAAATCCCCTCTCTGCAATTTGAAAAAAGGAGATTTGCGATGAACGATACAATGGTCAATGTATCCGTTGAGGAACAAAAATCCGACGGATTGCAGGCAGAAACTCCGATCAGAAATAAAAAGATCGACAAAACGCGGGTGCTTTTTATTGTAGCGACCGTTGTGCCGTCTTTGATTTTATTTATTCTGTTTGTAATTTTTCCGGTATTCAGTATGTTTTCCACCTCATTGCAGATGTGGGACGGAATCGGCGATAAAGTTTTTGTAGGTTTTGATAATTACGAAGTGCTTTTTAAAGATGATACATTTTGGAAAGCCTTTGAAAATACATTGTTTTTAATAGTGGTTGTTACAATTTTTACGATAGGGCTGGCGCTGTTTTTTGCGGCGGTGCTGTCGAAGGGAAAAACGAAGGGCAAGACCTTTTTCCGTATAGTATTTTACATTCCGAACATTTTGTCGATCGTTGTAATTTCGGCGATATTTTCAGCCATTTACGCGCCGTCTTACGGATTGATCGGAGCAATCGCTAAGTTGTTTGGCGGAACATATACCGGTTGGCTCGGCGATGTAAATGCGGTCATGTGGTGTATTGCCGTAGCGATGATCTGGCAGGCAGTCGGATATTATATGGTCATGTATATTGCGGGCATGGACAGTGTTCCCGATCATCTGTATGAGGCGGCGGATCTGGAAGGGTGCGGAAAAATGCGGCAGTTTTTCATTATCACTGTGCCTTTGACATGGGAAGTGATCCGCACGACGCTTACATTTTTTGTGATTAGTACGATCAACATGAGTTTCCTTTTTGTGGACGCCATGACGCAGGGCGAGGCCAATTCGCATGTATTGTTGTCCTATATGTATAAATTCTTTGGTACACAATACGGATATGCGATGGCGATCGGAACAATCGTGTTTGTGTTCGGTTACGGTATTTCATTGCTGATACAGTTCTTGACGAAAAGAGAGATCGTGCAGTATTGAGGAGGGGCGAGAAAATGAATGTACAGGATAGAATTTTAAGTCAAGACTTGAAATCGAAAATTTCGCGGTACACGGGTATATTTTTCAAATATTTCTCATTGATTTTATTTGCCCTGCTTATTTTGTTGCCGCTATTTTGGGTTGTTATGTCGTCTTTTAAAACGACATTGGAGATCAACGCCGATCCCTTTGCGTTGCCGACGAAGTTGTATTTTCAAAATTACATCAACGCATGGGAACGCGCAGAGATGGGAACATATTTTCTGAATTCGATTTTCCTTACCGCGGCAAGTTTGGCGTTGCTGATCGTATTGGCGGTGCCTTGTTCTTATACGCTTTCCCGCTTTAAGTTTCCGGGATCAAAAGTAATTTCTTTGATTTTTATGGCAGGGCTGTTTATCAATGTGAACTATATTGTATTGCCGTTACACAGCATGCTGTATGAATTCGGAGCGGCGATCGGCGTAGGAACGGGAATCACCGACAATTATTTTACGGTAATAGTTTTGTATGCTACGACGAGTCTTTCGTTCAGCATCTATTTGATGAGCAGTTATTTCAAAGCTCTTTCTCCGAGCTTTGAAGAGGCGGCAAAAATTGACGGCTGCGGATACTTCAAAACTTTTCTGTATATTTGTGCGCCGCTTGCGTTGCCCAGTATTCTGACGGTCATACTCTTTAACTTCCTGTCTTTCTGGAACGAATATATCCTTGCGCAGACGTTTCTTGCGGTTGAAAAGTCGACTCTTCCGGTCGGACTGCTTCGTATCATGCGCGAGTCAAGGGTTTCGAACGATATAGGCAGAATGTATGCAGGATTGATGATCGTGATGGTGCCGGTACTTTTGGTTTATGCCTGTGTGCAGGGACAGCTCACAAAAGGAATCACGATGGGCGGTGTAAAGGGTTAAAGATATCCTCGAAGTCGGTCGAATAGAGTGAGGAGGAAAAGATGGCTGCAGATTTTGAAAAGATCAGCAAAAATTTTGATATAACGGGTGAATATGTCAGTTGTGAACGGTACGGCGAAGGACATATAAACGACACCTATAAACTGACTGTTCAATGCGAAGGCAAACCCGTGCATTATGTTTTGCAACGGATCAACCATCGGCTTTTTAAGAATGTGGAAGGACTGATGCGCAACATTGCGCTGGTCACCGATTTTTGTCGGAAAAGTGTCCTTGCGCGGGGCGGAGATCCTATGCGCGAATGCCTTACGTTGATACGAACCAAAGACGGCAGAAATTATTGGACGGACGGCGAAAATTATTATCGCGTATACGTTTTTATAGAGGATGCAACATCCTACCAGATTGTACATGATCCGAAAGATTTTTATGAAAGCGCGGTTGCTTTCGGAAATTTTGCGACGTTGCTGGCTGGCTTTGATGCGTCGCAATTATACGAGGTTTTACCGGATTTTCATAACACAAAAGTACGGTTTGAAAATTTTTTACGGGCGGTCAAACAAGATTCGTTCGGAAGAAATGCAGAAGTGTTAAAAGAGATCGATTGGGTGATCGATCACAAAGATTTGTGCGGGAAAATTGTCGATAAGATCGCATCGGGCGAGATACCGTTGCGTGTGACGCATAACGATACAAAGCTGAATAACGTCATGATCGATAATGCAACCGGCAAAGGAATTGCCGTCATTGATCTGGATACAGTGATGCCGGGTTCATTGTGCTATGATTTCGGGGACAGTATCCGTTTTGGATGTAATTCGGCGGCGGAAGACGAGCCTGATCTGAAAAAAGTACATTTTCGGTTGGATCTATACGAAACATATTTGCGCGGGTATCTTTCTGCGGTCGGGGAAAGCCTGACCAAGACGGAACGTGAAAATCTTCCGATGGGTGCCGTATTGATGACATATGAGTGTGGTATGCGTTTTTTGACAGATTTTCTGGAAGGGGATGTATATTTCAGAACGCACAGACCCAGGCAGAATTTAGATCGTGCGCATACGCAATTCAAATTAGTGGATGAAATGTTACAGGTTTTTGATAAAATGCAGGATATGGCGATGCGATAAAAAAATATAAAGGAGGGCCGTGCAGACTAAAGTCTGCACGGCCCTCCTTTATGTAAAAAATCTGTTGCTTTCACTATATTATAAAAAAGGCGATAAGGAGTAAAAATTTTTTGATCTGAAATCCCCCCTTTTTAACCCAAAATGCCCCCTTGATTCCCGAGGACGAGTATGATAAGATAAAAACAGTTTTATGCTGTAAAAATAAATATTTTAGATGGGTTAAATATGGAGGAGGGTTAAAGGCGTGTGATAAGTTGTTTTTATGCGAAAGGTTAGATACGTACGTCACATATGTTTAAGCTTCTGTGCGAATAGAAGCAGATATAACGAAAAAGAGCTTGATAGAATATTAGAATACTAAAAATAATAGACAATTTTGAATGGGTAGAAAATTAAGGTTTTATAGATCCCATCAAAATCCTATAAAAGAGCAGTTGATGCGTTCAAGGAGGATAGAATATGGAACAGAGAATCGCATTGCCGGTCATTCCTACGCCGAAAAAGGTAACGGGAGCAACAGAACAAGGAATGTTCAAAAATAAAGAATATTTTGCAAGGATCGACTGGGATAAAAAGAGTTGGGAAAGACATGTAAAAGCCTTTATGGAAGACGCTTTTCGTGCGCATGATCTGCAATTTGAAAAGGGCACTGGGGGAGTGCGGATAATAGAAGATCTTTCTGTGGCTGCGGGGCATTATCGAATGCACGCAGAAGAAAAAGATCTTGAACTTCGTGTGAGCAGTGCGGAAGGTTTGACGTCAGCATTTTCTACTGTTTTGCAGCTCATGCGCAAAGCGGGGAAAAAATTTCGGATCCAGGAAGTTTATCTCGAAGATTTTGCGGAAACAGATTATCGTTGTTTTATGATCGATCTTGCGCGGCAATGGCATACATTTGACCAGGTCTTACGATTTGTGGACGTATGCCATTTTTACAAAATAAACAAGTTGCAGTTGCATTTTATTGATGATCAAAGTTATACATTGCCGTCAGACGTTTTACCTGATTTGCCTACGGAAGGCAGACATTATACAAAGGCGCAGATAGCGAAGCTGAATGCGTATGCGGCAGATCGCGGAGTAACGTTGATTCCGGAGTTTGAAGTGCCCGGGCATTCCAGGGCATCGGTCAAGGCGTATGGGGAACAGTTTTCCAATATTTACGATCCGGAAGGGATAGTGGGGGAAGACAATATTATTTGTGCAGGGCGTCCGGGTGTATTTGAGGTTATAGATCGGTTGATCGGTGAGGTGTGTGAAATGTTTCCCGATTCCCCGTATATACATCTGGGTGGAGATGAAGCGAATCGCGCAATTTGGGATCGCTGTGAGCTTTGTGCGGAATATATGAAGAAAAACGGTTTGGCGAACTCGGCGGAGCTATATTCGCATTTTATGGAGCGAGTGACGAATATGGTAATCAATCGAGGGCGTCAGCCGGTGGTTTGGGAAGGATTTCCCAAAGACGGCGATAAACAAATTTCGCGCGATATCATAGTGATTGCATGGGAATCAATGTATCGTTATGCGCCGGAGCTGATCGAATCAGGGTTTCGGATAGTAAACTGCTCCTGGCAGCCCAATTACATAGTTCCGAGTAAGCCTGCCTGGGATTATCGCAACATTTTAGAATGGAACATATACAATTGGCAACATTGGTATCCGGGATCACCGGCGCATCTGAATCCTTTTAATATTCAGCCTACGGAACGTGTTTTAGGCGGAATGATGTGTTGTTGGGGGTGGAATTACCAAAGCGAGATTGAGTATGTTCGATCGAATTTATCGGCGTTGGCTGAACGGACATGGTCGATTTGGAGGATATGTGAAACGGATGAGTTTGCGACGAAACTCATAGAAGTATTGCCTGTAATTGAAAGATTGACGGAGGGTGTATGATACGATTTGGCGTTAACTATGTACCGCGAAAAAATTGGTTTTTTTCATGGGATCATCCAGATCTGAAAGAAACAGAGGAAGATTTTTTTGTAATACAGTCTATGGGATTTGATCATATACGATTGCATTTACGCTGGGATAAATTTCAATATTCGGATCATGCGGTCGATCAGGAAAGCATAGGCATTCTCAAACAGATGCTCGATTTGGCAAAGAAAGCCAAATTGGATGTTCAAGTTACGGTATTTAACGGTTGGATGAGCGGGCTTTGGTTTTTGCCTGCTTTTTTGCGAGGCCGTCATATCATTACAGATCGAAGCGTGGCAGAAGCGCAGTCGTATTTTTTGGAAGAGTTAGCAAAAGAAATAGCCGATCATCCTAAGTTGCTCGGATTGGATTTAGGCAACGAAATCAATGTATTTGATTTTTTGCAGCAACCATTTTCGCCGGAAGCGGGCAATATTTGGCTGAAAGAAAAACTGCGGGAATGTGAAGTTCGTTTTCCGGGAAAATTTCATGTTGTAGGTGTCGATCATAACCCATGGTTTGGCAGGCAGGCGTTTTCCAGGGAAGTTTTGGCCAATACGGGAAGCGCCACTTCGTTACATACGTGGGTCGGTTTTACGGGCGCGTTGCAAAAATTCGGGAATTTGAGCCGAGAAACATTATCGCTTGCGGAATATAACATTGAATTTGCAAATGCGTATGCCAAAGAGAGAAACAGGCCTGTATGGATTCAGGAATTCGGGGCTCCTGTTTCTTGGTATTCTACGCTGAATGAAGCAGCTCGTTATGCGCGGGAAACAGTGTTATCTGCCATGCGCAGTGAAAATCTTTGGGGATTTACATGGTGGTGTTCGCATGATATAGATCGTTCCTTGGATACTTTTGATCCCTTGGAATATGATTTGGGGCTGATCGGAAGGGATAACAAAATCAAGCCTCTCGGAAAAGTTGTTGCCGAATTGATAAGAGAAGTTCGAAGCGGGATGGCGCCGGAGCCTTTGGTTTCGGACAAGGGTATTGTAATCGAACAGGGAAAGGTAAACGGATTGGAATATTTGGCTGCCTATGCAAAATT
This sequence comes from uncultured Bacillota bacterium, assembly GCA_949287105.1. Classification (GTDB taxonomy): domain Bacteria; phylum Bacillota; class Clostridia; order Christensenellales; family Borkfalkiaceae; genus Borkfalkia. The sequence continues at coordinate 6,410 of CASEFE010000036.1, read as the reverse complement.
GTTGAGCAAAGGAGAGCATGCCAAGTTTGTACTTTCGGAACATGCGGAAGAAGCAAAGAGGAACGGACGGGATTTGATATGGCTGGGGAGGAATTAAAATGCGCAGAGCGATTGTTAATTTCATACAATTTGCGCGCGGCGTTGAGCCGCGCGATGCCGAATTAGATCTTGTAAAACCGGTCCGCAAGACGGTTGAACTATTAAAAAAGTATGATTTTCGCGGCACACTGTTGTTGCAATACGATGCGTTGATCAAGCAGGAATATCAGGATATCGTGAAGGAAGCGGGAGAAACTTTGGAAACGGGGTTATGGTTGGAAATGGTGCAACCGCTGGTCGAAGATGTAGGATTATGTTGGAGAGGCCGTCGCAAATTTTCATGGGACTGGCATAGTCATTGCGGAACTTTGTGCGGGTATTCTCCAGCCGAAAGGAAACTTTTGATAGACAGGGCGTTTTCTCGTTTTAAAGAAATTTTCGGATATTTCCCCAAGGTTGTCGGAGCGTGGGTATTGGATGCCGTGAGTCTTTCATATTTAAAAGACCGTTACGGGGTAGTGGCTGCGTGCAATTGTAAAGAGCAATGGGGTACGGACGGCTATACTTTATGGGGAGGAAACGGCATAGCATATTATCCAAGCAAAAAAAATATATTAAGCCCCGCACAGACGAGGGAAACTCAAATTGATGTGCCGGTGTTTCGTATGCTGGGGGCAGACCCTGTTTATCAATACGACATATTTTTAAAAGACGGCACAGATGTTGTTACATTGGAACCGTCAACGGGAATTTTTGGCGGGGAAGGCGGAGGATTTAGTCGGGCATGGGTTGATTGGTATTTGAAAGAAAATTATTGTTCGGGTAGAGGCATCAGCATTGCGTATGCGCAGACGGCACAGGAAAACAGTTTCGGATGGGAAGCGATACGGATGGGACTGCCGTATCAGGCGGAAAAAATAGCCGAAATGCGTGATCGCGGAGAATTGGAAGTGCTTACGCTCGGAGAGACGGGAAAGTGGTATTCTTCCGTATATCAATTAACTCCTGCGGCTGCGCAAGCAGCTCTTACAGATTGGAAGGAAGAGGGCCGCAAATCTGTTTGGTATTATTCATCGCGTTACCGCGTCAATCTTATGGTCGAACAAGGGGAAGTTAGCATACGAGATTGTTATATTTTCGATGAAAACTATCCGGAGCGATATCTGACGGAAGAGTGTAAAGGAGAAAGTTGTGTATTTGACAATCTTCCAGTGTGGGATGGGCTGCGTTGGAGCGACGGAAAATGTGCCGCAAAACTGCTGTTGAAAACCGTGGCGGGTGAAAAGATAAGGATCGGGCAAACGGAATACCGTGAAGAAAATGAGTCGGCGTATGTAACTTTTGATAGTTCGGCAGGTAAAATTGAATTTATATTTTCACCCAAGGATATAAAGATTCAAGCGCAACAAGAAATATGTTTTGAAAGAGAAGGCGCGAAGGAACAGATCGATGCGGAAGTTTCTGTTGTAAACGGAAAAGAAGCGATTTTTACATACAGAAAGTATCGTTACGGATTAAAACTTGTGCGAGGAAGAATCGAAGGTAAAGTCATACGATCGGAAAATAGGGTAATTGAAGTTGATTTTAGCGGGGAAAAAGGATGATAGATAAATATCTTGCGGCGGGAAAAATTGCGTGTTCATTTGAAAAACCGGTAGCGGCGCCGTTGTTTCGTCGAGCCTTTTTTGCCAAGAAGGGAGAGCGGTGGCTTGTAGAAATATGTGTCGCTGGGTTTTATGAGTTGTGGTTAAATGGAACAAATATTACAAAAGGAATACTTGCGCCATATATTTCCAATCCGGATGACCTTGTTTATGTGGATCGTTACGATTGTAGCGCTTATATACGCGAAGGTGAAAATGTAATCGGTTTGGTGCTTGGGAATGGCATGCAAAATGCATTCGGAGGCGCAATTTGGGATTTTGACCGTGCACGTTGGCGTGGAAATCCTTGCTTTGGAATCGATGTTCGCAACGAGGCAGGAGATGGTTTTTATGCAGACGAATTGTTTCGCGTAAGCGATTCTCCGATCTTGTTAGACGATTTGCGGGCGGGGGAAATATACGATGCGCGTAAGGAGCAAAAGAGATGGTCAGAGCCAGGTTTTGACGATCGTAATTGGCGCATGCCGATCCGCGTCGAAGGTCCGCGAGGCAAGCAGGTCATCGGTATTGAAGAGCCGGTTGTAGAGACGGAAAGAATCGAATGTAAAAAAATAACGTCTGCGTTCGATCGGTGTATTTTTGATTTCGGTGAAAATCTTGCCGGCGGTGTTGAGCTTAATATCGATGGGAAAGAGGGGCAAAAGATAGAAATTCGTTTCGGAGAAGTGCTGATTGACGGGAAACTCAGTCAGGAAAATATAGTTTTTGACCAGACCAATACGGACATGTTTCAGAAGGTGATCTATATATGTCGGGAAGGAAAACAAATTTACCATCCGCATTTTTGTTATTTCGGATACCGGTATGCTGAAATTATAGGGCTGGAACGTGAGCAAGTCAGAAAGAGATTGTTAACCGCTTTGCGCGAGCGTTCGGGCTTTACGAAGAACGGTACGTTTTGGTGTGACAATGCGGTATTGAATCAGATTCAAAATATGTGTTGTCGAAGCGATGAGGGAAACTTTGTGTATTTTCCTACCGATTGTCCACACAGAGAAAAAAACGGTTGGACTGCGGATGCTGCTTTATCCTGTGAACAGATGCTGCTCAATTATCATGTGGAAAATTCATTGGAGGAATGGCTTCGTAACATTCGTGCGGCACAGCGCAAGGACGGCTCTTTGCCCGGAATTGTTCCTACCGGCGGGTGGGGTTTTGATTGGGGGAACGGCCCTGCATGGGACAGCGTTCTTGTAGAGCTTCCCGACTGTATTTATAGGTATACGGGACGAATACGTGTCATCGAAGAGAATGCAGAAGCAATCGTGCGGTATTTTGCATATCTGAAAACGCGTAAAAATGAAAACGGGTTATATAGTTTTGGTTTGGGGGATTGGTGTTGCACTCCGGCATATTCCGGGGAACAAAGGCAAACCCCATTGGAAATCACGGATACATTGACGTGCATTCGTTTGGCAAAACAGGCCTCCGCAATGCTTGAAAAAATCGGTCAGTTCGAGAAAGCAAAAGAAATTTCAGTATTTGGTAAAGAATTGAGGTCGAGATTTCGAGAATTGCATGTAAACAATGGGGTTATATCTTGTCGTACACAGACAGCGCAGGCAATGGGTTTGGCGGTCGGTGTATTCGAAATCGGGGAAGAAGAGGCAGCGCTTACGGAGCTGAAAAAGCTGATTCAGGAAAATGGAAATCACTTTTGTGTCGGGGTTTTGGGTGCGAGGGTTTTGTTTCGTGAACTTTCAAAGCGCGGAGAAAGTGAGCTTGCGTATCGTTTGATTACGGCAAAAGATAATCCGAGTTATCGCTATCATGCCGAGCGGGGTGCGACTACGCTTTTGGAAACGTTTGATATATTGGATGAAAAGGAATGGAAACGAAAAGACGGAATGCGAATGGGATCACTCAATCATCATTTTTGGGGAGATGTTAGCGCATGGTTTTATCGCGTGATTGCGGGCATATGCATTGAATCTGCAGAAAAAGCAAAAATTTGTCCTTGTTTTCTTTCAGAGATCGGGCAAGTACGGGCTAGTTGTACGTTCGGAAAGTCAGAAATATATGTCGAATGGGAAAAGAAAGAAGGAAAGGTGGAATTAAAAACGGTTCAAAAAGGAAACGCCTTGGTCAAATTTATATGTCCGGATGGCTGGAAAGTTACAAAAATTGAAACCGAAGATACAACAAAGATATATTTTTTGGAAAAGCAAGATTGTTGATAGAATGTAAAAAAGGAGAAAAAGATACAAAAACAGATAGAAGTTATTTTTGAGTGCAAACTGTAAATTTTTTCGAAGGGGTTGAGATGCGTCAATTATTGTGGTATAATGGCGGTGAACGAGGTAAGGAAGTGGAACTGAAAATTGAAAATTATATCCCCCCGCAGGAAAATATACGAGTCGCTCAGTTTAAGGGACAGATGGTACGGCATTCACATGAATTTATAGAAATTGTATATTTTAATTCCGGTCCCGCTATCCATGAAATTGACGGTAAAGAATATACAGTGGGTGCCGGTGATATCTTTTTGATCAATCCGCATGTAAATCATTATTACAAGTCTTTGCGGGAAGGAGAAGAACCGGACGTCTTCAATATCTTGTTTTCGACTGATTTTATGTTAGGCGTAGCAGAAGAAGACGAAAATTTTATCGGGAACATTCACCAGCTTCTATTGAATGAAATTTCGCCGGAAGAAAATCCTCCTTTTTTATATGTAAGAGAAGATCATGAATTTAATTTTAAGAATGCGTTTATGGAAATGTCCTATGAAAGCAATCATAAGCCTTTGGGATATCGTAAAATGTTGTATTATCAATGCGGAATTGTCTTAGTGCAGATATTTCGAAGATTGAAAACACTGCCGTGTACAAATTTTCAGGTAGGGCTGATTACGGAGATTGTAAAATTTATCAATGAACATCTCAAAGAAAAGTTGACAGTACAGGATTTAGCAAAGAAGGTTTTCGTAAGTCCGGCGTATTTATCAAAACTATTCAAAAAAACGACAAATCAAAGTTTGATCCATTTTATACAAGAACAGAAAATAAAAAAAGTTTGTGAACTTCTGGTGGAAACCGATCTGTGCGTGGATCAGATTATAGAGATGGTTGGATACACCGATAAAAAATTTTTTTATAGATTGTTTTACAGCAAAATGAATCAATCGCCCGGGAGTTACAGAAAAAAATATTTGAAATGGAAGGGCGGGAAAGACAGGGAAAATAATTAAAGGAAGTTAAAATTTTATAAAATGGGAGAAGGCGTCCGATATTATGCGGACGCCGTTCATCTATAAAAACGGAAGCAAAGAAGCTTAAAAAGACTTAGCCCAAACAAAATATACAAAAGTTAAAAAAAGAAAACAAAAAAAACGAATAAATTTTACATAAATTGCCAAAATCCGACATACTATATACCACTGTAAAAATGCGGGGGTATGAAGCGTGTGGGAATATATGGAGCGGCGAGCCCGGGCGTGCGGTGAATATATTTTAGAAACGGGCTGTACGGTGCGTACTTGCGCCGTACATTTCAACATCAGCAAATCCACCGTACATAAAGATGTAACGGAGCGATTAGAAGCAGTTGACGAAGAATTGTATCTAAAAGTACGTAAGGTGTTGGAAAAAAATTTATCCGAACGCCACATTCGGGGCGGGGATGCAACCAAAAGAAAATATAAACGTTTAAAAACTCTATAAAAGATGAAACGGCGCGTCCCGATCGGTTTCGGGATGCGCCGTTTAGGGTAATCAGTTAATTTTCGGATGAATGATACCGGAAAGGCAAAAGGGCGTATTTAGATATATATTATGTTTGCAAAAAAGATATTCTACTGAATTTGTAGGATATAAAGAGTATTGAAATTATTGAAATTTTCTTGTATTTGTGATAAAATAATACAGAAAACATTGTAAAAGCAATTTATAATTTTACGGATTGAAATTTCCTTGCGGAAAAAGAGGAAGCGAAAATGGCGAAATTTTTAGGGATTGACGTTGGTTCGACGACGGTAAAAGTTACCGTTTTATCCGAGTCATATGAAATTTTATATACGAGTTATGAGCGGCATTTTTCGCGTGTGAAAGAGTGCGTATTGGATCAGCTTTCGGTTGTGGAGCAAAAGATCGGGCAAGGAGATTACTGCGCGTGTATCACAGGATCGGCGGGATTGGGATTGGCGGAACGAAGCGGTGTTGCATTTGTGCAGGAAGTGCAGGCGGCTTTTACCGCTATTCGGAAATATTATCCTGATGCCGATGCGGCGGTAGAACTGGGTGGCGAAGATGCGAAAATCATTTTTATAACCGGCGGAACGGAGCAGCGGATGAACGGCAGTTGTGCAGGGGGAACAGGTGCGTTTATCGATCAGATGGCGACGCTTCTTAATATTACAGTCAATGAAATGGACGAGCTGTCTTTGCGGGCGGAAAAAGTATATCCGATCGCATCGCGGTGCGGAGTATTTGCGAAATCGGATATACAGCCTCTTCTCAATCAAGGAGCCAAAAGAGAAGACATTGCGGCAAGTATTTTTCAGGCAGTCGTCGATCAGACGGTTTCCGGTTTGGCGCAGGGAAGGCGTATCAAAGGAAAAGTTTTATTTTTAGGCGGTCCGTTATATTTTATTAAGGGGCTTCGCAAGGCATTTAAGAACACATTGAATCTGGATGAAGAACATGCAATTTTTCCGGACAATGCGCCTTGTTTTATGTCTATCGGCGCAGCCTTATACGCGAAGAATGC
>CASEFE010000035.1 GCA_949287105.1 uncultured Bacillota bacterium | reverse complement strand
GTCAAATTGGGAGGCTTCGAGTATTTTTTCACCTGACTCGTCGAGCAGTACTCCGTTTTTTTCCTGTTCACACAATCCTTTGGTTCCCCGTACCATCAGCCGCCTTGAATAGTAAACCGGCAACGTCGTATCGAGCATCAGTTCAATCAGTTCGCCATTCGCACACCGAATCAGCGTTTTCACAATATCTCCCTGCATAAATTTTTTCCCTCTCAACGCAGGATCGGGGTTCTTGTCTGACTTTGCATAACTTTCCAATCCCGCCGCTTTTGAAGACAATGAAACCAGTTCTGTCATACGGTTACCGCGATTGATATCGAGAATTTTCGCAATAGGGCCCAATTCATGGGTAGGATAATTGTCACAATTCCGATAAAGATAATTTTCCAATCGATAATGACGGCGAACATGCCCGCCTAAGATTTCGTCGCGAAGATCATGGCTGTATGCACCGCTGCAAAAAACTATTTCACCCAATTTTCCCGCCCGCTCCAATGCCGTTGACAACAACTCAAAATAATCAAAACAGCAATTTTCCAAAAACATGAACGGGGTTTTCGTCTCTTCGTATGTACGCACCAACTGCCAGCAATCATCTATGCTGTATGCTCCCCCCACTTCCAACGCAGTAATCTTGCTTGCCCGCATAGATGCACACGCCACACTCGTATGTGCGCTCCACGAAGTACTCACGATTACAACATTCACGCGAGAATCCGCAAGCAGATCTTCAAAATGAGCATACGAAGCAGGAACAGATTTTTGTTTTTCACCGATATATTTTTGCACCGTTTCCCTTCGATCTTCATACAAATCGCACACCGCCGCAATTTCCACACCTTTACAGGCAAGAACCGTGTCAACAATACCAAACCCGCGCTGTCCTAAACCGATAATTCCAACACGAATAATATCTTTTTCTGTCATTTTATCCACCTATTTTTTCTTTATTATATCACGCACAAGGAGACGCCGGACATGAATAATTTATCATCCAACTGGATTTTTTTATCATTTTAGTACTTGACCGCCTTCTCTTGCCATGTTATACTATACTTATGGAAAAACAAACAGCCTTTCCCAAAGAAGCCGAAATAACCAGTTTTTTTTCGTCACAGCTCGAAGGAATATCTTTGCTGATGATCGGTTATAACGACTTCCATATTATTAAACCGTATCCTTACAGACGGCAACAAAATTTTTATACTCTGCATTATGTCCTTTCCGGAAAAGGTTCGCTCTGGCTAAACGGGAAAACACGTACCATACAGGAAAACGAAGTCTTTTTTCTTGATGATAAAACAACTTTCGCTTATTGGCCAGACAAAAAAGACCCATGGGAATATATATGGTTTTCTTTTGAAGGACAAGACGCTTTAAAACTTGCTAAAAGTGCCGGATTTTCACCCGAAAACTCGGTACTGCCTTGTTTTGATCCGTGGAAAATCCGCAACGAACTTATATCGATGCTGAACCCCGGCAACCGTAAATTTTTATCTGTTTTTCGTGCATTTTCAGCCTTGTATGCTCTTTTTGATTCCCTGCATAATTGCAAGCCAGAAAAAACGGTCGAACAGGAATACGCCGAAAGAGCAGTTTTTTACATAGGCGAAAAATATTTTGATCCGCAGTTTCGCGTTCAGACAATTTGTAATAACCTGCACATATCTCACGCACAACTGTGCAGAATTTTCCAAAAATTTATAGGCAAATCACCCGTTCAATATATTGTAGAGCGCAGGCTTTCATATGCCGCCCAATTATTGCAGACTACTTCTCTGCCTGTTTCCGAAATCGCATTTATGAGCGGTTATGAAGATACCGATTATTTTTTGAAATCTTTTAAAAAATTTTATCAGGTTACTCCCACACATTTCCGCTCTCTTACGACTATTGAAAATTTAATCTTATAGTAATATTTTTCATAAAATCATGGAAGAACCGTTTTTTAAGATAAAAACCCAATAAAAATTTAATTTCCTCAGATAATTAAAAAGAGCGAAGAATTTTAAATTCTTCGCTCTTTTTATCGATCAATAAATTGAAATTTATCTTATGAAAGCTACCAATCTCCTCATAAGTATAATATCTTTTTTCGGAAAAGCCGGTAAACAAATATTCCCTCCGTATCTGCTACTACATAATTAAAGCGAACATGTGCATATCCGAAAAAGCCAAGCACAGTTTATAATAAGCACCTTAAAAAATCAAATAAAAAGCGCACCGCCTTTCTTAAAAGATTTAGTGCGCTATACTTATTTATTTTGTAGTAAAATCCCCATCGCAATCGCGATAAGGATCGCTAAATTTTATTTTTGCTTTTTTATAAACAGAATGATTATTATCATCAAAGCTGCTTATCTTTCAGTTTTTCAACAAGATTTGAACTCCCTTCGGAGCCTGCACTTCCGTTTTGATTTTACCATTCTCTTGCAGACGGTGTTCGATCGTTATTACTCCGTGAATCGTAGGATATGTGCCTTTCACCCATTTTAATCCGCTCAAATGCGGCTCTATTGTAATTTTTGAACCGCCTTCTTCGCTATGTATTCCCAAAACTGTCTCCACAAGATAAGGAATCACACCCGCTGACCAGGCATGGCAAAGACTGTGCCGAAATCCAAGATAACAAAATCCGCCGTAATCCCCGATATCTTTTTGTCCGTTTTGCGGAAATTCATCGATTCTGCATAGATTCTCCGCCCATTTCAAATCAAAATCTTCCCAAAATGTCGTCGCTCCGAGAGACAGCATCTTTCCATAATATTCTTTACAAAAACGCAATGCGTCGTCAAATCTTCCATACTCAGATATGGCTTTTAAGAGTTCATACGCCATAAAAGTTGAAAACCCTTCTGCCCCGCCATCACACAAAATCCGTTCGTTCTGTTCTGTTTTATCTCCTGCCCACACGCGCATCGCAGCAATTTGCTTCCGTTTGTTCACCTCAAAACTTTTCTTGGAAAGACGTTGCATGATATCTTTGCATAAAGAAAGGTCTTGCCCTTCGATAGCCAGTAATTCCGATGCGCACCGCACCGCAAGAACTGTCAGTGCATGCATTCCCGCTTTCAGATCTTGGACATCTTCCTGCGCGGCTCCTTTTTCGCAAAACGTAGGCCAATCAATAAAATCAAAAGGAAAAACTGTATCCCCATCTTTTGTTACACAGTCGGAAACTTGTTTCAAAAGGCCCTGAATATAGGAAATATTATTCCGCAAATATGCTTTATCGCCTCCGTAGGCGTATTCTCCATGCAAAATTATGATCCACCAAAGCGAATACGAAGGCATTCCCGCCATCCAATCCGGCAAAATTGTCTCATCGCGCGCAAAATCAAGAGAATGGCGTACTTCGGGGGTGTCACCGTACAGACAATGTGCCGCCCGCATTTCCGGATACAGATCTCCGATCCAAACCAAACGGTCACGCTTGATCCCATCCCAAAGATATCCGTTTTGCAGACATAAACGCAATGTGTATGCTGCCGTATTCCATATCTCATTGAGCAGCGTATCGTCACAAGCAAAACTTCCTATTTCCGGCCGTTCATCAATATTCACCGCCGCAACGATGCTCTTTATTATGATTTTGGCTTTGGAAGACAGCGTGTCTACCCGCAAAAAGCGAAAACCCGTACAGCCGAACGTCATATCCGAATAATCACTCAGCGATACAGTAAAATCACGCAACGAATGATCATTCGTCGCATTTTTTTCACCCAGTTCCGCACAGACTTCTGCTACCGATTCCCCAAAACGAAGCCGTACTCTTTTATCTTCTCCGCCCAGATATGTAAGAATTCGTACACCGCCTTGTAATTCTTTCCCAAAATCCAGTATAACATAGGCATCCGATTGTAATACAACCAAATCCCTTTCTTTTAATCCGATTTGCAAAGCCTTGGTTTTCAGCAATGCCTCTGCATTCTCCACTCCGCTTTCTTTCAATATTTTAACGGGAAATAAATGTTTCATTCGTTTTTCTTCCTTTCAGATTCTAAGTCGCTTTTATAGTATCATAATTTGTTTTTTTTGTAAACAAACCAAACTAAGTTTTCAAAATTTTTAATCGCAAATACATTAACAGCTCAATCAGATCATTTATATTGTTTGACTTAACTATAAAAAGAGCGGGGAAAGACAAATTGTCTTTCCCCGCTCTTCTCACGATCCATGACAGTTTTTTACAGATCGTCTGCATCCTGTACCGGTTTTTCACCGTTTTCCGGTGTCCCCGTATAACTGCCGTTTACATCGTAAGGCGACCGCATTGGGCACTTCTTCTTTTTTATTTGCACATTTTTGCGCCCTTTGCAGACGTTTTTGCCCCTGCCTTGGCAGAAGTCTTGCTCTCCGTCTTCGCTTTGCTTTGCGATCCGCTGTTCTGCGCTCTGTTTTGCGCTGACCGAGCAGACGAAGTCTGGTTTTGAACATTCTGTGTGTTCTGTTCCTTCATGTTCTTCATTTTTCCTCTCCTTTATTCGTTATCAAACGGTAAGGGAATCTCAACGTAACCCTGTTTCGCTTTGCACAACGGACACAGTTTCCATGCCTCTTTTGTCGTGGCGCGATAACCGCATTCACTGCAGATCCAAAGCGTCGGTTTTTCCCGCTTATAAAGATATCCGCCCTCAAGCGCTTCGTACAAATAACGGAATACGATCTCATGCTCTCGCTCTACGCTCAAAACACGTTCATACAATGCCGCAATTTCTTCAAAGCCTTCTTTTCGCGCTTCATCCGCAAACGCAGGATATACCTCTTCAAATTCCGCACGCTCATCTTTGGCCGCGAATTTGAGATTTTCCTCCAGAGTTCCGAAGTGAAAGGGATAGCCTGCATCGAGAACGATATTCTCTTTGGATCCCGCCTTCAAAATAAGAGTGTCAAAAAAGGTTTTCGCATGGTAAGTTTCATTCTTTGCAATCGAACGAATCGTATCCGCCATCACCGGATATTCTTCCGCTGTCGCAAGCTTTGCGATCAACTGATAACGCATGCCAGCCTGACTTTCTCCCGCAAACGAACGGGCGAGATTGCAAAAAGTTTTTGTTTTTTCGAATTGCATCGGCTTTCCTCCTTACGCCCTTTAGTATATCCCCTTTTTTCATTGCTTATACTCCTTTTTGTTTGGAAATTTCTTCAAATCCGCACATCCCCTAAAAATTTTTCCCGCTATAAATTTTTTCTCTTGTCATTAATTCAAAAACACATCAAAAAGGCCTCCGCATTCAGCGGAGGCCTTTTTATACCTCTTTATTGTATTAAGTTACCGATCCATGTCCCTATCGGAATTTTACTGTTCACAAATTCCTGAAAAGGATTCGCACCGAAAATATATTTGAATATATATGTTTCCCCGCAGGCATCGTACGCTTTTTTGATCGGTTCAAAATTTGTACATGTTCCGATAAGAACGCCCAATACCATCAAAACAGCTAACCAGATAACCAGCGCATAGACGCCGCCGAGAATCTTATCGATAATGCCGAAAAACTTATATTTCGTTAAACTTTTCAGTACCGCTTTCAAAATCGCCATCAAAATACATACTATAATGCCAAGTCCTAACCAGATGATGATTTCAAGCACAAGCCCCGCCACTTCCGCAGCGTTATAATTGGCAACAGAACCATCTCCCATCCAGGAACGAAACGTACTATCCAGCCAGTTATAAAGACCCGTATTATTTTGAAGGGCATCCTTGATCGTCGGAGTTAAAAAGAACCCTACCAAAACAATCACTGCAAGATCCAATAACCACCATGCTTTTGTAAGAAACCCTTTCCTGTATCCAAGAAAAAACATGAAGGCCATAAACAGTACGAATATAACATCGATCGCTACACTCATAATTATCCTCTCACGTTCAACAAAAACCGGCGCATTTAACGCAGACCGTTTCCGTCAACCGTTTGTAATTTTACTCTGTAAAAAGCAAGAAATAAGCACCGGACGAAATTAGCACCCGCCCCGAACATAAACCACAAAGTTACCGCAGAAAATCCGCTGACCCAACAAAAAATTCCAAACAAAGCAAGCGCCAAAATAAATGACATCCATGCCGTAAAACGATGCCAGCCACGCAACGAAATCCTGCCGCCCAGTGAAAACAATTGCGGTAAACTTAAAATCAAAAACGCTCCGTATGCCACAATTCCATACATAACCCCGTAATAACAAATATTACGGCAGACATCAATAATAAAATTACTGCCCTTGAAAACATCTGTACTGTTAATAAATGCAAGATACGCAGCATAAGCCGAGTCTTCATTTTTCGCAAACAGATACATGATCCCGTCAAAGCCGGCAAATTTCAGACCGTTTCCGTCCACCCAAGGCAAAAAGAACATGCCGATACTCAAACCGATCAGCAATGTGCATAAAACGGATATTACGATCCTCTTTTTGCTGCGGGGCTTTTTACCCGAAACAGGTTTTACCGCGGAATTCTGACTTGCAACCACATTTTGCTGCACTCCGAAAGGCTGCCCGTATGTATAGGTCTGCGGCGTATACGCACCCTGCGCTGCCGTAGGTTGCTGTACATATACCGTCTGCGTTCCGGGTTGCTGCACGGATTGCGAATATGTCTGCTGCACTGCATGCATTCTTTCCACTTCACCGTGTAATGCTCTCAGCTCGCCCTTTAACTGAGCAACTTCCGTGAGCAGCTCAAATCGCTCTTTTGGACCATACCCCACAGGAACTGACGGCTCCGCAGGCGAAACAACTTCCGAACTATCTCCAACCGTCTGTCCCGGCACCGGCCCAGACATAAAATCGTTTTGCGTTGAAATCTCTGCTTTATAAGTAATCAGATTGTTTTTCATCTGACGTAAGACTCTGTCCATATCTTCCTGAAACAGGTCGCCGCAATACGGACAACGAATCTTTTCGTCGTCGGTCTCACGACCGCAATTTTTACAGATCTTCACAGCCAATCCCCTCTGCTTAATTTTTTTCGGTTCAACCCGAAATAATTTCCGATAATATTATACCCTCTGAAAGAAAAATTGTCAATCACGGAACAAACTTTTTAACGACTTTACTTTCAGGCAAATCCTGGCTCCTCTGCCAGACAATTTTATTGTTTTTTATTGAAGTTATCTTTGAGCGAGACGATCTCCGATAAAATCAATTTTTCCCCTTCCTTAAATTTTTTATAATAGCCCGTACGCATCAACTGAAACAAAGTTCCGTCCTTCGCTTCACCAAGATAAGGTTCCGCTTTCGCCGAAAGGATTTTTTCACTGTTTTCATTCATTCGCTCGGAAAAATCCTGTCCGGGATAATCGGCATCGCGCAATAAGCTTTCATACTGTCTGACTTCAGCATCCGCACAAGTATCCGCATTGACCCAATGGATCACGCCCTTTACTTTTATGCCGCTTGTATCATTCCCGCTATGACTTTCGGGAATATACGTACACAAAACTTCCGTCACGTTTCCCGCTTCATCCGTTACGACATCGTCACACCGCACGATATACGCATTTTTCAAGCGGACATATCCGCCTTTCTTCAAGCGGAAATATTTCGGCGGCGGATCAAGCGAAAAATCCGTGCTTTCGATATACAGATGCTTTCCGAACCGAACCTTTCTTGTCCCTGCATTTTCATCCGCCTGATTGATGTCAAAATCCAGTTCCTCTTCACCTTCGTAGTTCGTTATCGTAAGACGCAGCGGTGACAATACTGCCATGGCACGCTCGGCATGCGCATTAAGATATTCGCGTACACATGCCTCAAAATAGGAATACTCGCATTCGGAATTTGCTTTTGCTACCCCGATCCGCGAACAAAAATCTTTGACGGCTTCGGCAGGAATCCCGCGGTTGCGCAATCCCGAAAGCGTAGGCATGCGCGGATCATCCCAACCGTGCACACAATGTTCTTCCACAAGTTTTTTCAAATACCGCTTGCTCATCACCGTATTTGTGATATTCAGCCGCGCAAATTCGATCTGCCGCGGCTTCGGAGAAAAACCTAATGTTATCCCCACCCAATCATACAAAGGCCGATGATCTTCAAATTCAAGTGTACAGAGCGAATGCGTTACTCCCTGCAAATAATCACAGATAGGATGCGCGTAATCATACATCGGATAAATACACCATTTATCACCCGTGCGGTGATGCGTCGCGTGCAGGATCCGATAAATGACCGGATCACGCATATTCACGTTAGGCGACGCCATGTCGATCTTCGCCCGCAGGCACTTTTCACCGTCTTTGTATTTCCCCGCACGCATCTCTTCGAACAATTTCCGGTTCTCTTGCGGCGTACGGTTCCGATACGGACTCTCCACGCCAGGCTCCGTCAATGTACCGCGCGTATTCTTGATCTCCTCCGCAGAAAGATCGCATACAAATGCCTTTCCCTCATCGATCAGACGCAAAGCATATTCGTAGATGGTATCGAAAAAGTCGGACGCATAACATTCGCGCGCCCATTCATACCCCAACCAATGAATATCTTCCCGAATCGCATCGACAAACTCCGTTTTCTCTTTGGAAGGGTTCGTGTCGTCGAAAAAAAGATTGCATTTGCCGCCATAGCGGAGCGCGGTACCAAAATTAACAAACATGCTCTTTGCATGCCCCACATGCAGGTATCCGTTCGGCTCCGGAGGAAAACGAGTCTGTATCGCCGTGACCTTGCCGTTTGTCAGGTCTTCGTTGATTATCTGTTCAATAAAATTTGATGCCTCAGGAAGGCTTGTGTTGACCTCTGCCATAAAGAACTCCATCAATTATAATCGTCTATTTTGTCGGAAAACGCTGTATTTCGCCGTCCTTTTCCGACACGCTGAGAATCGACGAATTTATTTATATTTTCATTTTAAGGAAACGTATCGCCCGCTCAGGACAATCCAATAATTTCACCTTTTTCATCGATATCGATGCGTTCGGCCGCAGGATGAGCACCCAAACCTGGCATCAGCATGATATTACCCGCTACCGCAACGACAAATTCCGCACCACCCTTGACGATAATATCACGGACATGCACGGTAAAACCTTCCGGCCTTGCAAGCAGTTTCGCATCGTCGGAAAGAGAATACTGCGTCTTTGCAATGATGACCGGCATCTTGCCGTATCCGCGCTTTTCTGCTTCCGCAATTTTTTCTTTTGCCGTTTCGGAAAAAGCAACGCCGCTACCCCCATATACATTCCTTACAATATCTTCTATCTTTTTTTCGATCGGATCATTCAGATCATAGGAATAATGCAACGCACTCGGTGTCTGCGCCGCGCGGCATACCGCCTCGGCAAGTTCTTTTCCGCCTTCGCCGCCTTTCAGAAAAACGTCGGTAAATACCACCTCTGCCCCCGCTTTTCTTACGCCTTCCATGACCGCCTCGATTTCCGCAGGCGTATCGCTTGCAAATCGGTTCATTGCCACCACGACGGGCTTTTGATATACTTTCTGTATATTTTCAATGTGTTTGTAGAGATTCGGCAATCCCTTTTCCAAGGCAGAAATATTCTCCTCGGAAAGCGCCGCCTTATCCGCTCCTCCATGCAGTTTGAGCGCCTTGACCGTCGCCACAACAACGACACAATCGGGCTCGATCCCTGCCACGCGGCATTTGGTATCCAAAAATTTTTCCGCTCCGAGATCCGCTCCGAACCCTGCTTCCGTCACGACCCAATCGGCAAGTCCCAAAGCCGTATACGTCGCCAATATGCTGTTACATCCGTGCGCAATGTTCGCAAACGGTCCGCCATGCACGATCGCCGGCGTTCCTTCCAAAGTCTGCACAAGGTTCGGCTTGATCGCATCTTTGAGCAGCGAACACATCGCCCCCTCTACGTTCAGATCGCGCGCATAAACGTACGCACCCTTGCGGTTTTCCCCCACAATAATGTTTCCAAGCCGACGCTTTAAGTCCGCAAGCGAAGTGGCAAGGCACAAAATCGCCATCACTTCGCAGGCTGCCGTGATCTCAAAATGCTCTTCGCGCTCGACACCTTCCCCATTGCGCCCGATCATTACATGCCGCAAAGAACGGTCATTCATATCTAAACACCGCCGAAAATAAATTTTTTCGGGGTCTATATCCAATGCGTTTCCGCGAAAAATATGATTATCCAAAACTGCACAAAGAAGATTGTTCGCTGCCGTGATCGCATGCAGATCGCCGGTAAAATGCAGATTGATGTCCTCCATCGGAACAACCTGCGCATATCCGCCGCCTGCCGCGCCGCCCTTGATCCCGAATACCGGCCCCAAGGAAGGTTCACGCAGCGCAAGACAGACCTTTCTGCCTGTCCTTGCCATCCCGTCCGCAAGCCCGATCGAAACAGTTGTTTTCCCTTCGCCCGATGCTGTCGGATTGATGGCCGTAACCAAAATCAATTTTCCGCGTCTCTTCTTCGGCAACGCGGAAATTTTGGCCTTATACTTTCCGTATCGCTCGATATCCTCTTCCGAAAGTCCTAACCCTTCGGCAATATCGCCGATATCTTTCATTTTACACTTCTTTGCAATTTCAATATCGCTAAGCATAACTTCCTCCCCGTCGCAAAATAGTTCATATCTCACCGGATTGTGCAAAATTCCGCTCTCCGTTTATTTACCTGAACAACAATCGTGCGGCAATTTCAGCGTTTCATAAGACCCGACATAATATTCTCCCTGCCGGATAAATCCAAATCGCTCAAGATCGACGCCCCAGATATCTTCCGCATAGACTGTTTCGGCAAACGTCTGGATACATTTATTGATCAGTGTTCGGAGCATGAGTTCTTTGTAAGGACATCCTTCATCGACGCAAAGAAAATTCCTTTCCGTCAACCCGCCGCCGTACGAAACCTCGTCGCACAACAACGTATAAAAAAACTGAAATCCTTCTTTTTCACCTTGCAATACAGATATCATGGACTAATTATACCATAAAATTATCGCAAACGCAAAAAAAGTTGTACTCTCGCACAAATTTATGGTATAATTTTTTATAGATCAATCCGTAAACGCGGAATAAAGGAGACCCTATGGATATTGCAATTCTGCAAGCCCTCGAAAAAATACGCTGTCCTTTTCTGAATGTTTTTTTCGGAATTTTTACCGCTCTCGGCGAAGAATTCATTATTGCCGGCATTATTGCCGTCATTTATATCTGCTTTTCCAAACGCACAGGCGAACAGGCTCTCATTACAGTCATGTCCGCATCCTGCGTGACGACCGGCATCAAAAGCGCCGTACGCCGCCTTCGTCCGTTTGCCGCAAATAACGTTTCTCGGGTAGAGATCGACAATCCCTTTGTTTCAACCCTCGACCTCGACGCCAATATGTCTTTCCCGAGCGGTCACGCCACGGCGACAAGCAGTTTCTTTACAACGATGTCCGTCCGCTGCCGCAAGCCTCTTTTTATCGCGCTTTTTATTGTTTTTACGCTGTTGGTGATGTTATCGCGGCTCTATTTGGGCGTCCATTACCCCACCGACGTGCTTTGCGGACTTGCTATCGGCCTCTTTTTCGCTTTCTTTTGGCAGTTCGTCTATATAAAATGGTATAATGCGCGGCTGTATATTTACACCGCGATCGCAATCCTGACCGTTCCTTTTCTATTTATTCCGCGTACCGCGACCGAATCTATGTTCCAGATTTCCGCGATCACTCTCGCTACTTCTGCCGGACTGCTCATTGAAAACACCTGGATCCGTTTTGAGGATACCACGCGCTGGCTGCATCGCCTGTTTCGGCTTGCCATCTGCGGCGCCTCGGCAGGGATCCCCTTCCTGATTTTACATTTTTCCCTTCCCGAAGGAAACTGGTTTGCGTTTATCACTTACTTTTTTGCATTGTTCCCGGCTCTGACGCTGGCTCCGTTCTTATTCAAAAAACTAAAAATCTGATTCCAAAGATCGTACTGGACAATTTTTTCTTTTTCACTTGCTTTTGGGGGCGGAATTTTTGCGAATACGCTTTTGCACGTTGCAAATCATTGACTTTATGACCACAAAAAAGTAAAATAATAAGGACATTCATAAAATAGATTGAAAATAATTTCTGAGGTGCAGTATGGCAGACAAACACGCGGTAACGATGGATAAAATCGTAAACCTTTGCAAAGCCCGCGGCATTATCTTTCCGGGCAGCGAAATTTACGGCGGCATGGGAAATACCTGGGACTATGGTCCCGTCGGTGTGGAGATCAAAAACAACATCAAACGTGCCTGGTGGAAAAAATTTGTACAGGAAAGTGACAACTCTTTCGGCGTCGATGCAGCGATCCTGATGAATTCACGCGTTTGGGAAGCAAGCGGTCACACCGCCTCGTTCACCGACCCGAAAATGGATTGCAAAGAATGCAAGGCACGCTTCCGTGCAGATAATCTCATCGAGGCGCATTCAAAAGGGAAAATCAACCCCGATACCATGACAAACGAGGAGATGGAGGCATATATCGCCGAACATAAAGTTGCCTGCCCGAACTGCGGAAAACATAACTGGACCCCCATCCGTACATTCAACCTGATGTTTGAAACTTCTCGCGGGGTCACCGACGAAAGCCAGAACAAAATTTACCTTCGTCCCGAAACGGCACAGGGTGAATTTGTAAATTTCCTCAACGTACAGAGAACGACTCGTGCCAAAGTTCCCTTCGGTATCACACAGATCGGAAAAGCTTTCCGAAATGAAATTACGCCCGGAAACTTTATCTTCCGTACCATCGAATTCGAACAGATGGAACACCAGTGGTTCTGCAAAGAGGGAACCGACCTTCAATATTACGAAGAATATAAGCAAAAAGCCAAAAACTTCTTGCTCGGCCTCGGATTCAAAGAAGATCACCTCCGGTTCAAAGACCATGATAAACTTGCCCATTATGCGAAATCCGCATGCGATATTCAATATCTCTTCCCCATCGGTTGGTCGGAACTGAACGGTATTCACGATCGTACCGATTATGACCTTTCAAGGCACCAGGAATATTCGGGGAAAAATATGAACTACCTCGACCCCATGACCGGCGAACATTACATCCCCTACGTCGTGGAATATTCGATCGGCGCAGACCGGCTCATGCTTGCAGTGCTCTGCGAAGCTTACGATGAAGAAGAATTGGAAGGCGGCGACGTACGCACCGTTATGCATTTCCATCCTGCAATCGCCGCATACAAAGCAGCTGTCCTACCCCTTCAAAAAAATCTTTCCGAAAAAGCAAAAGAAGTTTACAAGAAACTTTCCAAAAAATTTATGGTCACTTACGACGAAGCCGGCTCCATCGGGAAACGGTATCGCCGTCAGGATGAGATCGGAACACCGTTCTGCATCACCATCGATTTCGATACCCTCGAAAACAATTCGGTTACCGTCCGCGACCGCGACAGCATGGCGCAGATCCGCCTCGACATCGATGAGCTTCCCGCCTATATCGAAAAATCTTTGGAACATTGACAATACTTTTCATCTAATAAAAAGGAAACCTTTTCTTTTAAAAGCTTTCCTTCATTTTACTCTTTCACCAAAAGCAACAACTTTATCAATAAAAAGCTCCCTGCCGAGAAACGGCAGGGAGCTTTTTATTCAAATCAAATTACCATAACGCCTTACATATAATTTTTTCACAAGCGTCGTCAGACACATATACGCCAAAAGGATCGCCGCCAATGCCGCAAAATACAGAGCAGGCAAAGGACACAGACCGATTGCATTTCCGATGGACAGAAACGGAACCGCAGTCAATGCGACAATCCCTGCGCATGTACAGAAAAGGACCGGCAACGATACACGGTTTTTCCCCAACGGCAGTTTCTCGCTGCGCAACATATAAATGACAAAAATCTGGGTAAAAACAGACTCGACAAACCATCCCGTCTGAAACAATGCCACGAACTGCATTTTGAGAGATAAATCGGTAATTGCACTATACGGAGCCCCGCATACGGCAGGACAAATCACAAAATACAACAATAAATAGGTAACGATATCAAACAGCGAACTGACAGGCCCGAATCGTACCATAAACTTTGTAACGGACTCCGCTTCCCAGACAGCCGGCTTTTTCAGATGCTTTTCATCCACATTGTCCCACGGCATTGCAGCACACGACAGATCATAAACAAGGTTAAGAATCACAAGCTGTACCGAACGCATCGGTAAAAAAGGAAGAAAGGCACTCGCCGCCAACACCGAAAACATATTTCCAAAGTTGGACGATGCCGTTATTTTGATGTATTTCATCATGTTGGCATACGTTTTTCTTCCTTCGATCACTCCGTCCGCCACCACGGTCAGGTCTTTTTCCAACAGGATCACCCCGGCCGATTCCTTGGCAATATCGACCGCCGTATCCACGGAAATTCCTATATCGGCAGCACGCATCGCCGGCGCATCGTTGATGCCGTCCCCCATAAATCCGACCGTATGGCCGCATTCGCGCAGTACGCGTACAACACGCTCTTTCTGCACGGGAGACAGTTTTGCAAGTATAGTCGCTTTTTCTGCCGCTTTCGCAAGCTGCTCGTCGTTCAATTGTTCAAGATCGCTTCCGAGCAAAATGTGTGCGCCGTCCAGCCCCACTTTCCGACAGACGCAGGCTGCCACTTTTTCATTGTCACCGGTCAAAACTTTTACCGATACGCCCAGTTCTTTCAGCCTGTCTATTGCCGCCGCGCACGTCGCTTTCGGCGGATCGAGAAAGGCCAGATACCCGATCAACACCATATCCGATTCATCCGCCGCACTCAATTTTCCGGCCGAAGGGATCTCGTTTTTCTGTGCCACCGCCAAAACGCGCATGCCGTTACGGTTCAGCGCATCCACGCGCCCTTTCACCTCTTCTTTCAACGATTCCGTAAGCGGTACAGCCTTATCTCCTATCTGTACATACGAGGAAACGGCCAGCATTTCTTCGATCGCACCCTTCGTGATCAACTGTAATTTTTGGCTGTCGTCTTCCACCGCCACACTCATTCTGCGCCGTTCATAATCGAATGGTATTTCGTCCGTTTTACGATACTTCGAAAGGACGTCACGATCGATCTCACCCGTCGCGCACAGCTCTTCCGTACGTTCGATGATCGCCGCATCCATCAGGTTTTTCAATCCCGTCTGATAATTGCTGTTGAGAAAAGCATGCCGCAAAACACGGGCATCTTCCTTCCCTTCCACATTGAGGTGCATCTCCAGAACGACTTTATCCTGCGTCAGCGTTCCCGTCTTATCCGTACAAAGAATGTCCATGGCGCCCAGATTCTGCACGGAATTCATATTTTTTACAATGACACGCTTACCCGAAAGCGAAACCGCCCCTTTCGCAAGGCACGTCGTCACGATCATCGGCAGCATTTCCGGCGTAAGTCCCACGGCAATGCTTACGGCAAACAACGCCGCATCCAGCCAATCCCCTTTTGTGAGCCCGTTGATCAAAAATACGACAGGCACCATAAAAAGCATAAAACGGATCAAAATATGCGAAACCGCACTCACGCCCTTTTCAAACGCGGTCTTTGCAGGTTTACCGGAAAGCGTTTTCGCCGTCTGCCCTAAAAGCGTATCCCCGCCCGTAGCCAATACCACGCCCGTCCCGCTCCCGCTCACTACATTTGTACCCATAAAAGCAAGGCAGGAACAAGCCGTCATTGACGTACTTTCCGAAATTTCTGCAGTTTTTTCCTCCGGCGCACTTTCTCCGGTCAAAGCCGCCTGTGATACAAACAAATCGCGCGCACGAAGAATTCGCAAATCCGCCGGAATCATCGCTCCCGCCGAAAGCACGACAACGTCCCCGACCGCAACATCCGCCGTTTCTATTTCCACGATCTTTCCGTCACGCAATACATCCGTTTTGGCAGTCACCATTGCCGAAAGCCGCGCCGCCGCATTACCGCTGCGCGTCTCTTGAACAAACCTTAATAATCCCGATACTGCCACCAGCCCGCATATCACGCTGACCGTAACATAATTTTTTTCACCCTGCGCCGCAAACACAATGTCCGTAAAAACTGACACCAATGCAAGAACCACTAATATCGCCGTAAACGGATTGACAAATGCCTCCATCAACCGTCTCAAAAAGCCTTTCCTTTTTTCCGACGGCAACCGATTGCTGCCGTAGTTCTTGCGCATCTCTTCGGCTTTTGATTCGCTCAGCCCCGCAGGCGTCGTTCCCAACGATTCGCACACCTCTTCACCCGCGGTGCGCGCCGCGTAACGCAGCCTTTCCTTTGTTTCCTCTGCGCGAACCGTGTTTTCCGCCAAAACCGATAAAATGTTTCTTTTGATTTTTTTCGTCATGTTTGTGCCACCTCCTTCGATTTTTCGGTCGGAGAGGCAGCCAAAATTTTATACCCTACGGCAGGACAAAAAGACGGACTTCTTTGCGCCTTACAGCGATGCAGTCTTTTTGTGACATATCTTTCTGCCGAAAAGGGAAACAACTTCGGCCGCCGTAATCTTCGTCCATCTTTCGATACCTCCTTCTTTTTTGAAAAATAAATTCCCGTGCGCCCAACGGTGCACGGGAATCGATTTTTCCTGTCTTTTTGTATACCGTTTGAGCTTTGACTTTGCAGGGCAATGAAACTGCATTATGCGGCGCCT
Organism: uncultured Bacillota bacterium; assembly: GCA_949287105.1. Lineage (GTDB taxonomy): Bacteria > Bacillota > Clostridia > Christensenellales > Borkfalkiaceae > Borkfalkia. The sequence goes on along the minus strand of CASEFE010000035.1, from coordinate 17,626 downwards.
TGTTTTTCGACGCAGCCTGTTCAAACCAGCGTGCGATGTCTCCATCGCTTTGCGGCAACAGCCCGTATCCCTGTAGTAGCCTTACTTACCGGATATTCAATTTTCGTTTTTATTATATTCTGAAATGCTCGCTTTGTCAACCCCTTGCAAGCAAAAAAATTACAAATTTTTTGATTTTTTTACTTACCGCATTTCAAGTTTATTCTTATTTTTTGTCGTTTACGCCTTTCCGCTGTCTACCTCTATCCACTCATACGGCTTTTCAAGCGCTTTTTTCCCCGCTTCCAATAGTCCCATCAGATCGATCGTTTCACATGGTTGCACACACGGGATTCCGTCCACAAAAAACTGTACAAGTTTATCGATAAAACGAGGGAAATACTCATCTGCGATTTGGGAATAAAACGTTTTGTCTCCCCGTTCCACAGACACAAAAAACGGCACGCTCCCCGTTTCCATCTGTAAAAACATTCCTCTTCGTCCGCCCTCGTATTCCACGACCAACGCACGATGCTTCCCTTGCATGACCGACATCACTCTTTGCGCACCGCCCTTCATGACCGCTGTCAAAATCTCTAAAATATGGATCGCATAAATTTCATAAAGATACGGCCCGATCGCAACGCAACTGTCCGCACCTTTTTCCGCTTCGCGAAATTCTTTCAGTTCGTCCGCAAAGCGCAATGCCGACGTCGAATACATCGGCGTATTATATCTTTCTGCAAGCGCAAACATACGCTTTGCCGCTTCCATATCCGGCGCAAACGTCTTGTCTATATAGACAGGTTTTCCGCTTCGGAGTGCATAATCCGACAGCTCTTCATGCAAAGCGGGATGATCGGGCGAAAGCACCACAATACAATCCGAACGATCAACCAATTCCTTGATCGAACTTACCCGTTCCACCTTATATTTTTTACACCATTCGTCTGTCGATACTCCGTCATAAGGGGAAACTTCTGTTTTCGCATACGCATAACAGACATCTAAGCCCTCTCGTTTTGCCAGCGGATGGTTTCTGATCATTTCCGGATAGTTATTCGCATGCCATTCGCTCAAAAAATTATCGATAAATCCTATCTTTTTCATTGTTTTTTCCTCCTCAGATACAGCAATATTTTACCATAAACAAACACGGCGAGCAATATCCTGCGTTTACGGAAAACTTATCATCACTTGACTTTTCTTTCTCTCTTTTAACCGTTTCTGCTTTTATTTTCAAGGTAAAAAAATACCTGGGGCAAACAGAATGTTTGCCCCAGGTCAATTTTACGCCTGCTCAAATTGAGAATTGTATAAATCTGCATAAAATCCGTTCTGCGCAAGCAACTCTTCATGGTTTCCTTTTTCAACAATGTCTCCGTCTCTCATAACCAGAATAAGATCGGCATTTTTAATGGTCGAAAGTCTGTGCGCAATGATAAAAGAGGTCCTTCCTTCCGTAAGTTTATCCATCGCTTTCTGGATAAGCACTTCGGTTCGCGTATCGACGGAACTTGTTGCCTCGTCCAGAATGAGCATCGGCGCATTCTCGATCATCGCGCGCGCAATCGTAACGAGCTGTTTCTGACCTGCCGATAAATTTGCTTTATCATCCAAAACAGTATCGTAACCTTTCGGAAGCGTCTTTACAAAATGATGAAGCCCCACTGCCTTGCATGCCCGAATAACGTCTTCTTCCGCTACATTCTCTTTGCTGTAAATGATGTTTTCGCGAATGGTTCCTTCAAATAGCCATGTATCCTGCAAAACCATACAAAACAAATCGCGCACGTTTTCCCGTGTCAGTTCGTTTGTCGGTATTCCGTCTATTTTTATACAGCCGCCGTCCAATTCATAAAACCGCATCAAAAGATTGACCATTGTTGTCTTTCCTGCACCGGTCGGCCCCACGATGGCAATTTTCTGCCCCGCTTTCGCTTCCGCCGAAAAATCATGAATGATCGTACGCGATTCGTCATATCCGAATTTGACATGCGAAAATTCCACATCTCCTTTTACCGACGACGGCTCTAAACGAAGCGTTTTTCCGCTCTCATCAGACACTTCCTCTTCATCTAAAAACGCAAAGACGCGTTCCCCTGCAGCCGCTGCCGTTTGCATACTCGTAAGCACCTGTGAAAGCTGCGTCAACGGCGAAGTAAATAACCGAACATACATCATGAATGCAACGACATCCCCAAACGTTGTTCCGATCGTCTTTCCCGATACAAGCAACGCCCCGACCACGCATACCGCCACATATCCGAGATTGCTGATAAAATTCATCAACGGCCCCATCAAACCGGAAAAAAACTGCGATTTCCATGCATTGCTGTAAAGCCTGCCGTTTACATCGCCAAACACCTGCTTGACTTGCGCCTCCGCGTTATATGCTTTGATTACATTATGCCCGGCGTACGTCTCCTCAATATGCCCGTTGATTTCACCGAGCAGATTCTGCTGACGTATAAAATATTTCTGCGAGCGGCTCATGATCAAAAACATAAACACAAACCCGATCAGGCTCGCTCCGATCGCCGTAAATGCCATGATCCAGTTTGTAATGAACATCAACACGGTACTGCCGATCAGCATCACGATCGCCGTCACGAACGTCGCAACCGACTGGTTCAATGTCTGCCCGATCATATCCACGTCGTTGGTCACGCGCGACAGCGTATCCCCGACCGTGTGCGAATCATAATACCGCAAAGGCAAACGGTTGATCTTTTCACTGATTCGGCTGCGCAGCATCCGTGAATTTTTTTGCGTGACCGTCGCCATCAGCAATCCCTGCACATACGAACAAAGAAGTCCAACTGTATACAGTCCTACCAAAAAAATACAAAGGCTGAATACTCGCTCGTAATCCATTTCTCGTACAGTTCCCTGTATGATATCGAACGATGCACTGATGGTGTTCGTCAGCTGACTCAAATATTCCGGTCCGAACAGGTTGAGCAAACAACCGCCAACGGCAAAAAACAGGGCAATAAGGATCGGAACAAAGAACGGTTTGAGCGAACGAACCAGTTTTCCCATTGCCTCTTTGAAATTTTTCGGCTTTTCACCGATCGGAGGGCCATGTCTCGGACCGGGTCCGGGACCGCCCGGCCCCCTACGAAACGGAGGATGGTTTTGTCCTTCTTCACGCATCGCCCTTCACCTCCTTTCTTGCAAACTCCTGTTCCAATTCCTCTTTGGATAATTGCGAATAGGCTATTTCTTTGTAAACTTCGCAAGTCTGCATCAATTCTTCGTGCGTACCTTGCCCGACGCATTTACCGTCTTCCAATACGACGATCAGATCTGCATCGCGGATCGTTCCGATCCGCTGTGCAACGATCATACAAGTGGCATCACCCGCTTCTTTGCGCAATGCCGCGCGTAAAAGTTTATCCGTCTTGTAATCCAACGCGGAAAAAGAATCGTCAAAAATATAAATTTCCGGGTGCCTGCATACCGCCCGCGCGATCGAAAGGCGCTGTTTCTGCCCTCCCGATACATTGGTTCCGCCCTGCGCGATATGCGCATCGTACCCGCCTTCCATTTCCTCTACAAAATCTTTCCCCTGCGCGATCCGGATCGCTTCCTTCACATCCTCTCTTGAAAAAGTTTCGCCCGTCTTCTCTCCGTACGCAACATTGCTTTCCACCGTGCCCGAAAACATCACCGCACGCTGCGAAACATACCCGATTTTATCGTGCAAAGCATGAAGCGTATAATCTTTGACATCGATTCCGTCTACAAGTACCTTTCCTTCCGTGGCATCGTAAAACCGCGGAACAAGATTGACCACCGTCGATTTTCCGCTGCCTGTGGAACCGATAAACGCCACCGTCTGCCCCTTTGTTACCTTGAAAGAAATGTCATGCAACACGTCTTCTGCAGCATCCGGATAACGGAAGGAAACATGCTGAAATTCCACTTCGCCTTTCGCCGATCCCTCCGCAACCGTACTCATCGGCCCGTCCTGAATGGAAGGTTCCGTAGACAATACTTCATGAATACGACGAATAGATACCAACGCGCGCGGCATGATAATAAAAATCATGGTCAGCATCATGAACGCCATGACGACCTGCATCGCATAACCGGAAAAAGCGGTCATCTGCCCAAACAGCGAAACCCGTTCCGCCGCCGTAGGTAAAGCTCCGATCAGCCATGCGCCTACCCAATAAATGGCAAGCGTCAGCCCGCTCATGATCAGCGACATCACAGGACTGACCATCGCCATCGCCCTCGATGTGAACAGCTGCGTCTTTGTCAGTTCCTGGTTGGCTTTTTCAAACTTTTCTTCCTGATAATCTTCCGCATTGTATGCTCGAACAACCCGCACGCCCGTCAGATTTTCCCGCGTTACGCTGTTGAGATTATCCGTCAGTTTTTGTACACGCCGAAATTTCGGAAAAACCACAAGCAAAATTATGCCGAACATCGTTACGATCAACACGACCGCACAAAGCGTGATCACCGACCATTCCCAATTCGTTCCCGCAATTTTTATGATCGCCCATATCGCGAGAATGGGCGCTTTTACGATCACCTGCAAACCCATCGAAATCAACATCTGCACCTGCATGACGTCGTTGGTCGTACGCGTGATCAGGCTTGCCGTGGAAAATCGATTGATCTCCGCCATGGAAAAATCGGAAACACGATCAAAAATCTGTGCCCGCAGCCGAAAAGAAACAGCCGCGGCGATCCGCGCCCCAAAATATCCGACCACTACCGAACTTGCCGCACTTCCCAACGCACAAGCCAGCATGTATGCGCCGTTTTCCAGTATCTTCGACAGCGAACCCGCCGATACCGCCAGTTCCGTAATCGTCTTCGTATAATCCGGAAGCAACAGATCCAGCCATACCTGCAACACTATAAAACCTGCCGCAAAAAAAGCATACAGCCATTCCCTGCAATGCAGAACTTTGAATATCTTTACCATACATTCCTCTGCCATTTCGCGGCTTTTCTGATACCGCCGCGTTTTTCAATTCTACTGTCCAAAATTATTGAAGCAATAAAAAAGATTTCTTAAAATTCAAATTTTGTATCGCGCGAAAAAAGCTTCAAAATCGCTTCCATGCAAAGATTTTTGCCGTTTGCATCCTCCGGCAAATCATGAAAACAAATATCATACACCGCGTCAGTGATCGGAAGTTCCACGCCGCATTTTTCGCCCAGCTTTTTCATCGCCGCCGCCGTCATCACTCCCTCTGCAAGCTTTTCAAACTTCTGACCTTTGACAAGCATTTCACCGTACATGCGGTTATGCGAATGCCGCGAAAAAAGCGTCGTTTCATAGTCGCCCAAGTGCGCAAGCCCGTATGCGGAAAGTTCGTTTCCGCCGAGCGCTTTGATCAGCCGCGCGACCTCACGCGCACCGCGCGACATCAGCGGGCCTTTCAACGTGGAAAGTCCGCCGCCGTCCAAAACACCTGCGGCAATGCCCATCACGTTTTTCGCCGCCGCCCCGATCTCCGTACCGATCAGATCGTTTCCGTAATAAAAACGGATCAGATCGCTCCTGAAATCGTCGGCAAGCGCTTTTTTCAGCTCTACGCTTTCGCTGTCTATCACCATGCAATTCGGAATTCCTGCGGTAAAATCCTGAATATGCCCGGGGCCTACCCATACAGCGATCTTTTCAGGGGCAATGCCTGCCTCTGCCAGAATCTGCGAAAGACGCTCCCCCGTTTCTACCTCGATCCCCTTCATGCATAATACAAAGATCTTATCCGATACGTCCGCACATTCCATGATCCGCCGGATAAATCCGCGCAAACCTTGCGATGAGATGGAGATAATGATCACCTCGGCCCGCGAAACCGCCTCTTTCAAATCGCATGTCAGCGTTATGCTCTCCGCAAGCGTAACATATTCGTTTTTTCCCGTCGTTTTCAAAACCTGATAAGAATAATCTTCTTCCGGCCCCCAGGAATATACCTCTTTCCCTTTTTTCGTTGCAAGATACCAGGCTATAAACGATCCCCAGCGCCCGCATCCCAGAACAGAAATTTTATTCAAAATCTACCTCCGAAGCTTTCTGCCTTTTATAGTATGCCGCTCTTTTCCAAAGCTGTTTTCAAATATTGCTGCTCTTCCTCCGTCAACGGAGCAAAAGGCCGCAGGCACTCGCCGACGTCGATTCCCGCCATCTTCATTGCCACTTTCAAACCCGGAATAACTCCTACCCGAATAAGAGCGGCTGTAACCTCATTCGCCTCCGCCTGTACCTTCGCCGCTTTAACAGCATCGCCTGCTTGCATCGCTTTATAAATCGCAACATATTTTTCTGCCATCAGATTATAAGTACTGCCGATGCCGCCATCCGCACCCGCAATCAGCCCCGATGCAAGCATTTCATCCTTGCCGTTAAAAATTATCTTTTCGGGGAACTTCTTTTTCAATTGCTGTAAAACAAAGAAGTCGGTTTCCGTAAATTTCAGACCCGCAACATTTTCGATGGACAACAATTCACTCATACCGTCCAATCCGAGCTTCACGCCGCTTAATGCTATACTGTAAACCAAAAGCGGCAACCCTGTCTTTGCCAATGTCTGATAATATTCCCGTATCGCCCGAAAACCGTAATCATAATAAAAAGGAGGAACAGAAGAAATCGCATCGTAGCCGAGCTTTGCGGCTCCTTCGCTCAGCTCGATCGCCTCAGACATCCTTAGGCTCCCCGTATAGGCGATCAAAGCAGCTCTTTCCCCCGTGATGGCTTTTACCGCAGACAAAAGCTGCATACGCTCTTCTTTCCGCATCAAAAACCCTTCACCGGTACTTCCGCCGACATAAAAGCCCGTAACTCCCTTTTTCAGATTGTATTCGATCAGCTTTTCCAATCCTTTCTCATACAATTTTTCATCTTTTAAAGGCGTAAGCAATGCCGGATATACGCCATGAAGTTCCTTCATCTTTTTATCCTCCTCATATACTTATTCTGAAATATTTCAGACTTCTTTCCGTTCCAAAAACGCACGGGAAAGCGTTACATCGTCCGTATATTCAATTTCCGAACCGATCGGAATACCGCGGCTCAGTCTCGTACACTTTACCCCGAGCGGCTTCAAAAGTTTTGCTATATACATTGCCGTAGCATCCCCTTCCACATCCGGATTTGTCGCCAAAATTACCTCTTCCACTTCGCTTTCGCTGATTCTGGCAAGCAATTCACGGATCCTGATATCATTCGGGCCGATCCCTTCCATGGGATTGATGACGCCGTGCAATACATGATAGACACCCTTATATTCGTGCAGTTTTTCAAGCGCGATGACGTCTTTCGGCTCTTTTACGACACATATGGTCTTTCCGTCCCGCTGTTTACAGATCTGACAGACTTCATTTTCCGTAAAATTTCCGCAAACTTTACAATAATGCACTTTCTTTTTTACATTCAGAATCGCAGACGCAAATTCCTGCGCCTCACTGTCCGACATCGAAATAATTTTGTAAGCGTATCGCTGCGCTGACTTTTTCCCTACCCCGGGAAGTTTTGAAAATTCATTGATCAGCTTGCCGATCGGCTCGATGAATACCTGCATAAATCAGAGAAGTCCCCCCATGCCGCCCATGCCGCCGCCAAACGGACCCATCTTTTCTTTGTAAACTTCGTCCGCCTTTTTATATCCGTCATTGATCGCCGCCATGATCAGATCTTCCAACATTTCCACGTCTTCCGGATCAACAACTTTTTCATCCAATTCGATCCCGTCAATGATCTTTTTCGCATTCATATACACGACCACCGCTTCACCGCCGCTCGTGCCGACAATCTCCCAATCATTCAGAAGCTTTTCAGTTTCCTGCATCTGCTCCTGCATTTTCTGTGCCTGTTTCATAAGATTTTGCATGTTGCCGCCCATGCCGCCTTTGAATCCTGCCATGATTGCTCTCCTATCAATATTATTTGCTTGCTTCCGCTTTGCGCGGGTTATTTTATTTCAATATCCGTTCCCGGAAAATTTTTCCGAATCGATTCTATATCTTCTTCAAATGTATCCCGCTCCGCACCTTTTTGCCGGATCTCAAAGTCCGTAATTCCGATACTTTCCAGTGCCTGCCGTACGCTCTTATAATTTTCTTCACTCTTCAAACGCCGATATATCGTTTCATTGGAAGTTTCCAAAATAAACGTATTTCCCTCAAAAGAATGGGAAAGATCCTGGCACATCGTGAACAATACACCGCTTTTCAGGTTGCGGCGCAATGCACGCATGAATAGTCCCGGTACCTTTTTTCGCCCTTCGGGTGTATTCAGATCCGCATTTTCTTCTTTTCCTGCGGGCATAGCCGAAATCCGTTGCGGTGCCGGCCGTGCAAAAAATTCTTCCGGCGGAGCCTCTTCCTCTTCATCCGGTAAAACTGCGGCTTTTCGCCGTTCCGCTTTCACCGGAGTCTCCGCATTCGGCATCACTCCTCCTTTGGAAAGTTTTTCTTCCAAAATTTCAATGCGCCGAATTAGGCCTGTTATATCCGGATCCGTCTGTTGCAAACTTGCCTTGACAATCGCCGTCTCCAAAATGATGCGCGGCGACGAAGAATACCTCAGATCGCTTTCCAACGCCGCAAAAATTTCACTGCATCGCAAAAGTCTGTTTCCCTGCATTCCCTCGGCAATACGCTTGACTTCCGCGTACATCTCCGCCGGAAGATTCAAAATGGCATTGCCCTCCTTACACGTCCCCGCTACCATACAGCGGTTGAGAAAAACCAATATATCTTTTGCCAGAACGCCTACGCTCTTTCCTTCGGATATGATCTTTTCTGCCTGTTTAAGCGCGGTCTGCGCATCACCCGATAGTATGCTCTCCCCCAGCTTGCAAATTTCATAAAAATCCGCACTGCCGAGCACTTCGTTTACGTCTTTATACGTCAGCTTGCCCTTGCTGTATGAAATGCACATATCGGCAACCGATAAACTGTCACGCATGCTGCCTGCCCCCGCACGCGCAATCGCGGCGACCGCTTCGTCTTCGTATTCCTTGCCGATCTGCTTAAATACCGATTTTAAGTGCGCCTCTATGTCCGCCTGCGGAATCAACTTAAAATCAAAACGCATACAGCGCGAAAGGATCGTTGCCGGTAGTTTATGCGGCTCCGTCGTCGCCAAAATAAATACCGCATGTTTGGGCGGCTCCTCCAATGTCTTCAAAAGAGCATTGAACGCCGAATCGGATAACATATGCACTTCATCGACAATATATACTTTATATCGGACGGAAACGGGCGGATATTGCACTTTTTCCCGCAAATCACGCATCTCGTTGACACCGTTGTTCGAAGCCGCATCGATTTCCGTTATATCCAAGTTAGACGGATCCGAAAGCGCACGGCATGCTTCGCACTCGCCGCACGGCGATCCGTTCTGCGGATGAAGGCAATTGATCGCCTTCGCAAAAATTTTTGCCGTACTGGTTTTACCCGTTCCGCGCGGTCCGCAAAAAAGATAAGCGTGCCCTACGCGCCCCGTCTCAATCTGATTGGCAAGAATCTTGACAATATGTTCCTGACGCACCAACTCGCGCAACGTAGCAGGTCGAAATGTTCGATATAACGCTTGGTACCCCATAACTTCCTCCTTTATTGATATACAAAACGTCCGCACTAATTACAAACTTGAAAGCAATTTTTTTTACGCAATTTACCTGCCGAATATATTATTTCCCCGTTCACCGCTTTTTTTTCTGACCTGTAAACTCCGCAACCTTTTTTTTCGCTCTCTGCACCGCATTTTCAACACTCTTTTCACTCTTTCCTTCCTGCGCAGCTATCTCCGATACGCTCAAACCTTCAATGTAAAGCGTCAAAGCACGATGTTCCGTAGGCGACAGGCGACGTCGCAAAAATGTAAAAAATTCCTGGCGTTCCTCTTCGGAAATCAGAGCCGTCTCCGGGTCCCCGAACGCAACCACGTCCAAACCTTGCCCGTCCGCATTCAAAAGAGGTATATAGTTTTTAAGCGGTAAGTGTTTTTTACGCGCCGCACTGCGTATGGCACTTTGTATCCGACGCGCGATGCAAAAATATGCAAAATTCTTGAAGGTTTTTCCGCCCCCTTCCCGATAATCCGTAATCGCTCCATACAGGCCGATCATGCCTTCCTGCACAAGATCTTCCGCGTCACCGCCTTCCAAAAAATAACAGCGTGCCGTTCCGCGTGCAGCATTTTTATATTTTTCCAAAAGGTATTGCACGGCATCTTTGTCGCCAGCTTGCGCTGCCGCCGCAATTTCTTCATCTGTACGAGACGCAAATGTTTCCAATATATTCACCTTCTCTGCCGTACCGCCTCATACGCCGCAATCCCCAGTGCTACCGACGCATTCAGCGAATTGACCTGCCCCAATAAAGGCAATGAAATGATTTTATCGCACTTTTTCCGCGTAAGCATACCGATTCCCCGATCTTCTCCGCCGACTACAAGAGCTATATCGCCCGTAAGATCGCTCGAATATATATCTTCGCCGTCCGCTTCCAGCCCGTATACCCAAAACCCGTGCTCTTTCAGCTTTTCTATTGCATAATTTATCCCGGAAACCCGAGCCACTTTCACATGGTTCGCCGCCCCTTCGGAAATGCGGACAACCGCTCCCGTCACTTGCGCATTCTTATTTTTAGGTATGATCACTCCGTCCGCCCCCGCGCATTCCGCCACACGAAGTATGCTTCCGAGATTGTGTACATCTTCCACACCGTCGCATACGATCACAAAACGAGATGCACCCTTTTCGGCTACAACCTCTTCCAGCGAAGCATATTCATACTCCGATACATAAGCGATGACCCCTTGATGACGCCCGCTTTCACTCTCCCGATCCATCGCTTTCGGATCTACAAACTGAACGCGTACATTCTTTTCCCGCGCAAGAGCATAAATACGCCCGCAACTGCCTTCCGCTCCCTTCTGCATGAGAAGTTTATCCAATGCCTTATCCGTCTTGAGAAGTTCCAAGACAGCGTTCCTTCCCTCTATTTTCATCTTTACTCCTCTGCCAATAGTTCGTCCAGCCGCGCGTATTCGCCGATCAAATACAGATACCCGATAACCGCTTCAAATCCCGTAGAAATATTGTATTCCGCAACCGAAGCATTTTTACTTTTTGTCGGCTTTTTCGCATTCCTTCCGCGCAAATAAACTTCTCGCTCCTCTTCGGTGAGCTTCGCCTCTATTCGTTCCATAGTACTTGCCTGCCCTTTCGCCGAAACCCGCTCCGATGAAAGTTTTTGCAATGTTCCCGTTTTGTAATCATGCCCAAACACGAGCCCTTCCCGTATATATAAGGAATAAACCGCATCGCCGACAAATGCCAATACGACAGCATTCATCGCACGCGCTCTTTCTCGCGGCATCTTTTCGTTGAATCTGACCATGCGGCTATTATAACACAACATGCTGAAAAATTCAATAAAAAAATACCCCTCGAAAGATTACATCGCTTTTCCCTTTTCAATGCCGCAATGTTTTTTTACAAAAAATAAGGCCGCCCTGCATTATGCCGGGCAACCTTATACGAACACGTTAAGAAAAATACGAAAGAACTCCTTTCAGTATCGAATACGCCAACCTTTCCCGATATTCTTCGTTCAACAACAACGCTTCATCTTCCGCATTGGACAAAAATCCGCACTCTACAATTACCGATGGATACTCCGAACAATTCAAAATATAATAATCTCCGCGCAAAGACGAATAATCGTTTCCGCCCAACGCATTGAGTTCACTCTGTATTGCTTCCGCAAGGGCGGTGCCTTCCGCATCCCCTGGCTTAAAAAATACTTGCCCGCCGCGGCGGCTCCGATCCGCTATAAAATTATTCTGATGTATCGAAATCACCACTTGCGGCGCTGCTTTTAATATAATATCACGCCTCTTTTGCATGTCTCGACGCTTGTAATCCGTCGTCGGCAACCCGTACAGTCCTCCTTCGTTCTTGCGGGTCAAAACCACGCGAAATCCGGCATCCGAAAAATATTCGCGAAGAATTTTCACGATCGCCAGATTTATGTCACTTTCTTTCGTTCCTGTATTGACACCGAGTACTCCCGGATCTACGCCGCCATGACCTGCATCCAGAACAATCGTAAAGGGCGTAGGCGAAGATGCCTTCGCCGCCGAAAGCGAAGATAATCCTAAACATAACATAAATACCGATACAAATACGATCGTACCCGCTAATAATACACTCTTTCTAAGCACATACATACGCTATCGTATGCTCGGATTTTCAAAAAAATTCCGTACAAATAAAATTCTTGGCTTTGATTGTCTGTTTTTTCAATGTTTGCTCGGCAACATTTTTATATCAGCGCCTTTCTGATTTTATCCGCACAATTTCCTTGAGGCTTTTCCAAAAGATTGAAAGATCTTATCTTTTTGTTACTTTACTGTCTTTTCTGCATCGTCCGATATATAATAGATGATCGCTGTATGCGTAATATTGCGGATTTTCACACACCCGCAACGATATTTCCAGGTACATATTACGCACCGCCTCGTCTGCGTTTTCAATTTTTGTCAGGCGCGGCCCCGTCAGCCCTTCCTGCCCCAAAAGAGCAATTTTTTCAAAGCCGAGCTGCTCAAAAAACGGCAAAACCTCCAGACTGTTGATAAACGTCGCCTGTGTAAACGCCATACCGCTCCATGATTCATCTCTTTCCATACGATCGAAAAGATCAAGCGCCGGTTCTTGCAATAACTGTTCGGGACAAGTATCAAGATAAAAATTCAACCCCGCCGTCAGCGTAATAAAAGACGCAAACAATACCCCTTCCGGCGCAAGATGCTTTTTTGCTTCCGAAACACATTTCTTTCTGTCATCCACATCGGACAAATGATACAGCGGCCCCATAAGAAGCACATTGTCAAAGGTTGCAAGGTTTAAGTCGGATAAATTCCGAGCGTCACAAACATACGCCTTTGCCTTTACGCCAAACTCTTTGAACTTCTGTTTCGCAAGCGCAACATTGCTTTCACTCAAATCGACAAGAGTTACGTCGTACCCCTGCTTTGCAAGCCATACACTGTATCTCCCGGGCCCTCCTCCGATGTCCAGAACCGTTTTTCCCCGCAAATGCTTTTTCAAATAATGCTTTGCAATCTCAAATTCAAAATGAAAACCTTCCAGCCGCTCCCACTCTGATTGTGCGTTTTTATTATAGTTTTCTCTTACAATCTCCGCATCGTTGTTTTTCTCTTTCCTTGACATAAAACTTTCTCTTTATCCTTTCAAATGTTCCAGCATCCTTTTCAGGTTTGCCTCATTCTGTTCATCCGTAACCGTAGGATCTTTGGTAAATCGTTCGCACGGTAAATGTTCGCATTTTCCGCAATTTTTTTGCCCCTTCTGATTGACACAACAATCGTAAACTTTACACACATCTCCACCCGCGTATTGGAGCCAATACACTTTCCCTTTTATCTTGCGGCATCCTTTACAAGTCTTCGGAAACAATCCGCACTCGGCACATATCGCTCCACAAGGCGAAGGCTCTAAAAATTCATCTTTCCAAAACCACCACGGACATTTTGAAAGATCCGGATTTTTGCTATTCACAAAATATTCAACCGCCCGGTAAATGTATAACTGACAACGATCAATCGCTTCTCCGCGCATTGCACATTCCTCATCGTATAATTGCTGTGCAGACTTCCCTTTTAAAGAAGCAATGCTCGAATAACCCATTTGAATCAAATCGCGTTCCGTTTGTTTGCCGACATTCGGAATTTTACGAAGCTCACTCATGTGTTTTCTCCTTGCCCACAAGCATACTTGAAAAGCATTTACCCTTAAAATTTATGAAATAAATTATAACAGATTTTTAAGTATCGGTCAATATTCATGCAAAAAACATATAAAGCGTTTTGCTGAATCTTTACAGAATTTGTTTTCTGATCAGATCTAAGCCCTTGCCCCACTTGTACACAAAACTCCGATACGTTCTGCTTTATTCAATCGGATCTTTTACCCCGACCTGAGATAAAATGCTCGGCTGAATAATTGTTCAGCCGAGCATTTTATATACCTTTAAAGGTTTATATATTCATTTTTAAATCCAATAAATTTGCCGATACAATAAAATATTAAAATGATTTAGTGCTTCTTTTTCATCTGCCCGAGATTTTCTCTTGCGGTTGCAAGCATCAGTTTGATACGATTTTCCTGATTAACTTTGGTCGCCGAAGGATCGTAATCCACCGCCACAATATTTTCATTCTCGTACATCTCTTTCAAAGTGCGTATCGTACCTTTTCCCGCGATATGATTGGGCAAACAGCCAAAGGGCTGAGCGCATACAATATTGTCGGTACCCGTTTCCGCAAGCGCTGCCATCTCTGCCGGAATCAACCAGCCTTCTCCCATCTTAACACCTTGATTGATTACCTTATCGGCACATCTGCGTAAATGCTCAAAATCGTGCAACGGTTCGAAACCGTACCTCTTTGTGAGCTTTATAATTTTACGCTGAACGTGCAGAAGATATCTGTACGCAAGAGCAAACAACGGCGTCGTTTTGCTGCGCTTGTTGTAAAGCTTTGCATCGTTCACATTGTTGACGGCGCAATACATAATAAAATCCATCAACGCCGGAACAACCGGTTCACACCCTTCCGATAACAAAAATTCTTCCAAATGTGAATTTCCGAGCGGCGAATATTTTACATAAATTTCCCCGACAATTCCGACCTTGACTTTCTCTTCTTTGCTCCGTTCCACCTTCGAGAAGCGCTCCAATACTTTGCTGATTACTTTCTTGTATTTTGCATAGCGCCCCGTTTCAAAGGCTTTCAAAATAGCATGAAGGCATTCTTCCCGCGCACTCTCGCTGGCCCCCGATTCTCTTTCATACGGCTTGCACTGATTGTACAGCGACATGAGTGTATCCCCGTAAAAAATAGCAAACGACAATTTTAATAGTGTACGCAAAGACAAAGGAAATCCGCTGTCCTTCTCCAGCCCAGAAAAATTCAAAGAAATAACCGGCACTTTGGGAAATTCCGCACTGATCGCCTTCCGTATCAAGGGAATGTAATTGGACGCTCTGCATCCGCCGCCGGATTGCGAGATCATCAGCGCCGTATGCTCTACATCGTATTTTCCGCTTTTAAGTGCATCAATAAACTGGCCTGTTACACAAAGCGCCGGAAAACATGTATCGTTGTGTACGTGTTTGAGCCCTTCATCGATCACCGCTCTGGAATCATTGCGCAATAATTCGATGTCCCAACCTTCTTTGCGTAAAATTTCCACAATGATACTGAAATGAACCGGCAGCATATCCGGTATCAGTATTTTATGAGTATACTTCATTTCCGGAGAGAATTTCGGGTAATTTTCACGAAAATCGGCAACGTCTCCGCGTATACTTTCTGTATTTTTCTTATTTTTCTTCATTCAAACGCCTCTTTTGTTCAGTCACGGCGGCAAGCATGCTCCTTAAACGAATCTTTACAACGCCGAGGTTATTGATCTCATCGATCTTGATCTGCGTATATAACTTGCCGTTCTTTTCTAAAATCGTGCGGACTTCATCCGTCGTGATAGCGTCAATACCGCAACCGAACGATACAAGCTGCACCAGATCGGTATCTTTCTGCCGTGTAACATATTCTGCCGCACGGTACAGACGCGCATGATACGTCCATTGATTAAGTACGTTTACAAGTACTTTTTTCCCTTTGTTAAATATACTGTCTTCCGAAAGCACCGCAACGCCCAAAGAAGTGAGCAACTTTCCGATCCCATGATTGATTTCCGGATCAATATGATAAGGCCTGCCTGCCAGAACAATGACATGTTTGCCCTGTTTTTTCGCATCCGCCAGAATTTCTTCGCCCTTTTTCTGAACATCCGAATAATAAGACTCTAAACGTGCAAATCCCTCTTTCAGCCCCTTCCGAATGCGTGCCGACGTAAGCTTATATTTCGACAAAGCTTTCTTCAATGCCTGAACCGTACTCTTTTCATCGTTCAGATCGATATACGGCATTACAAAATTCTGATCGGTCAAACGCTCATTATTCGCTTTCAGCAATTCGGGATAATATGCTACGATCGGGCAATTATAATGATTGATCGAGTCATGCTCGTCCAGATTGTAACTTTCGCACGGGAAAAATATAAAATCAACTCCTGCATCCAAAAGGCTCTCGATATGCCCATGCGTCAATTTTGCCGGATAACAGGCGGTATCGGATGCAACCGTGTGCTGCCCCTTGAAATAAAGGCCGCGCGAAGACTTTTCGCTGAGCACAACTTCAAATCCGCAACTTTCAAAAAAGCCTGCCCAAAGCGGTAGCTGTTCATAAAATCCTAACGCAAGCGGTATTCCTACCTTTCCTTTCCCGCCTTTTGTTCCGGAAACACACTGCAAAAGACGGTCGTACTTATAGTTATACATATCCAGCTCTTCCGCGTGCGGTTTCAGCCCGGCCCCTTTCTCGCATTTATTGCCCGAAATAAATTTCCGACCGTCAGAAAAACCGATCACGTTCACGTTGCAATGCGATGTACATCCCTTGCAAAGATGGCTTTTGCTCGTATATGTAAAGTTTTGAAGTTCGGCTGCGGTAATTACCTCGCTTTTTTCCCCGATATTTTCCTTTGCATACAAAGCAGCCCCGAATGCCCCCATGAGGCCTGCAATTCCAGGGCGCACAACTTTCTTTCCCGTCTCCAACTCAAACGACCTTAATACCGCATCGTTTAAAAATGTACCGCCCTGCACCAATATATTTTCACCCAGTTCATCCGGTGTTTTTGCACGGATCACCTTATAGATCGCATTTTTCACAATAGACGAAGAAAGACCAGCGGAAATATCTTCGACGCTCGCGCCTTCTTTTTGCGCCTGTTTGACGGAACTGTTCATAAATACCGTGCATCGGCTCCCCAATTCAACCGGATGCTTCGCAAACAGTCCCAGCTTCGAAAATTCATCCACTTCCATCCCCATCGCACGAGCAAACGTCTGTATAAACGACCCGCAACCCGAAGAACACGCCTCGTTGAGCATGATCGAGTCAATGGCGCCGTTTTTAATTTTGAAACATTTAATGTCCTGCCCGCCTATATCGATGATAAAATCCACTTTCGGATTGAAATACATCGCCGCCTTGAAATGCGCCACCGTTTCCACGATCCCGAAATCAGCCTTCAACGCGGCTTTCAACATATCTTCGCCGTATCCCGTTACCGCACACCCCGCAATGCGGACACGACCGTCAGTCAATGCGTATATTTCGCGCATACGTTCCAATACGATATCCAACGGCTGACCGTTGTTCGATTGATAATGTTCATACAACAACTTACAGTCCGGCGTGATCAATACCAGCTTGGTTGTGGTCGAACCGCTGTCTATGCCCAAATATGCGTCCCCTGTATAGGTTTTGATGTCTGCAAACGCAAGATCACTCGCTTTATGGCGCGAAACAAATTCGTCATATTCCTGCCGATCAGAAAACAACGGGGTGCCCGTTGCAATCTCATCACTCGCTTTGACCGACGCAATACGCTCAACTATCTCCGACAACGGAGCCGCTTTTGCATTCTTCGCGTATAAGGCTGCGCCGATAGACATAAAACAAGGCGCATTGTCCGGAAAAATTGCATGTTCTTCATCCAGATTCAAT
>CASEFE010000034.1 GCA_949287105.1 uncultured Bacillota bacterium | reverse complement strand
TATTTACAAAGCAAAGTTGAAACCATGATCGCACGCACCATGATCGCCAACGATTTACAGCCGGGAGATACCATTGAAATAGGTGCATGCAATGGAGATTTAACCGTTCATGTCCGTTAATAAAATTGTTTTTAAGTTTACAAAAAAACGTTGACAAAGTATTAAACTTTGTCAACGTTTTTTTATAGATTTTTCAGATAATACACTTCTTCAATGGTCAGTTCTCGCGTTTTACCTCGCTGCAAGGACTTTAAACTTAAATCCCCAATAGAAATACGTTTCAAAAAAGTAACCTCTTTTTCGACCGCTTCAAACATTCTTCGAATTTGTCTGTTCCGACCTTCCGTTATCGTCACATGTAGCTTCGTAAAATCTTTATTGGTTTCAACCACTTTGATCTTACTTTTGGCTGTCATCTTTCCATCAAGTTCAATACCCGTTCGCAAGCGATTCAAGGTTTGCTCTGATATACTTCCGTCAATGCGTACAAGATATGTTTTGGGGATTTCATTTTTCGGATGAGTCAAACGAAAGGTCAAATCCCCGTCATTTGTCAAAAGCAAAAGGCCTTCCGTATCATAATCCAAACGACCGACGGGATACAATCTTCCCTGTCCTTCCGGCAAAAGTTGCATGACTGTTTTCCGATCCCGATCGTCTTCAACAGTACAAACATATCCTTTGGGTTTATTCATCATCAAATACCGATAGGTAGGCATCTTGCTAATAACGGCACCTTCGTAAATTACTTCATCGCCTTCTCGTACATCGTCACCAACCTTGGCAATCCGACCATTTAACATCACTTTTCCGTCTGCAATGATTTTATCACACACGCGACGACTCGCAACGCCTCTTTCCGCTAGGTATTTATTGATCCGCATACATCCTCTTATATCAATGATAAAATTTCACGTAAAATATCAAGATAGCTTTTTTCCGTGTCTTTTATACTAACTATTTTTCGTAAAAAAATCAACTGATTTTCATGGTATATGCGGATTTCGCCAACAACATCCCCTTTATGAACAGGCAGTTTTACGATTTTGGGCATATCTGCTTCAATATGCACCATACTTTTTTCCTGTTCCGTCAGAGGATAAAAACATTTTCCTTCGCACGAACAAAAACAATACTTGCCTTTAACATCCGTTGGCAAACTGATATTTTGGTAAGAATAATCAAAGACATCCACCATCTCATATTTGGAAAATGCAACGTCTAAAATTTCACCGCTCCTTTCATACATAGACGGACTGTTCAAGACAACCGAAACCAAATGCATATTATTTCGTGTTGCGCTTGATACAAGGCATCGCCCCGCCTCCTTGGTAAATCCGGTTTTGACACCGTCCGCGCCGTCATATTGCGTAAGCATTTTATTTTTATTGATAAGATTACGTGTATAACCGCAACCACCATCCGGGATTGTCCAAAACTTTGTTTTAACAATTTGCGCAAATGTCTCATTTCTCATTGCATAGGCAGCGATCATTCCCAAATCATGAGCAGTTGTATAATGCTCTTTGACCGGTAAACCATGCGGATTCATAAAATGACTGCTTTCCGCACCAATTTCTTTCGCCTTTTTATTCATAACTTTTGCAAATTCATCTATACTGCCGCTATGATGCAACGCAAGCGCAGTCGCACAATCATTTCCTGACCGTAACATCAATCCATATAATAAGTCTCGGATCGTCAATGTTTCTCCTTCCACTAAATAAATGCTTGATCCTTCAACGTTAGCTGCAGAAGCAGGAACTTTTATTATGACATCCAAATCAAAATCTTCAATAATGATGATCGCTGTAAGAATTTTTGTTGTGCTCGCAGGTGCAAGTTTTTTATCTGCATAATGTGAATACAAAATACGCCCGGTTTCCACTTCTAATACAGCCTCCCCGCTTGATACAGGATAAGCAAAAACTTGGAGCGGTAACATCGTTATGAACATTAAAAGAACCGCGGTTAAAATCCAAAATTTTTTTGTTCTATTAAATATATTCATTGATTTGATTCCTGGAAACGTTTAAGAAATTCACTGGTTTTATCAATTAAATTGTCAACAGGATCATCACCTGCATGAATATAATGACAACTTTTTCCGTCATCAAAGATAAAACCGGCAGGCTTCATCGAAACAACTGCCCCACTTCCGCCGGCAAACGGAACTGTTTCATCTTCTTTAACGACCTTCGTTTCTCCTATATCGCTACCGCCTGATAAATAACCTAATGTCACTTTGGAAACAGGTATAATTTGACAACCACTTGCTGTCATTATAGGATTACCGATTACCGTATTTACATTTACGATATCGTTCAAATTATTTAAAGAATTTTCTATTAACTCATTTACTTTTTTATCGTTTCTCTTCATTCTTATTGCTAACCTCCATTATCTTTGTCAACAAAATTTTTAATATTGCTATCATCAAAATTAAAAAATTAAAAGCAATCGTGGCTGTTACGGAAATTTTAAGACAATCTTTATTTTCACGCAACACAACATCACTTGTAAAATCAGCGCAATTTTTTTTATTCATTACATATCCTGCAAATATTCCGCTTACAATCTGTAAAAAAATAGAAATCATCGAGGCGTAAGCCAAATTTTCTTTTAACCCGATCTCGGATACTTGATTATAATGCAATAATAAAAACCCTTTTGCTATTTCAAACTTTTTTCGCGTATCCACCATCTCGCTATAAGGCAATAAAACTGCCTTTGTATCCGACAAGTGGAATGCAACACCTTCCTGATAAATCGTCATATAACCGCCATAAATTTTGAAAAAACGAAACATATAAAAAGCATAATAAACTTTCTTTTCTAAAAAATCAATATAGATGTTAACGCGAATAAAAACAGGAAACAGAACAAAGACTACAATGCTTACAATTATATACGGCAAATATTCATTCATCTTACTATTTTGTCACACATAATACTTTGCAAAATTAAAAATTCCAGTTTTCTGCGATATCTTTGATCGAATCAAAATAATTCAGTCTCTCAATTTTGTCTACTGAAAGCAATTCCGTTTTCCCAACCTCTACATTGTTTTTATAGACGACTACCTCGCCGACTATATCACCAACTTTTACAGGAGCTTTTACTTGATTATAAGAGGTTTTATAAAAATACTCGTCTTTATCACCTTTTTTCGTGAAAACATAAATTGGACAAGCCGGTTTAACTGATACAGTTTTCTCTTTACCACCCTTAACAGGGCAAAATTCATTTGCCAATATTTCTTCTTGTATAACTGCTTTGTTTGCATAATTAGCAAACGCAAAATCAAACATGCTTTTGCAATTATCAAACCTTGTTTTACTGCTATCTGCACCGATTACTACTGATATTACCCTCATACTACCTCTCTGTGCGCTTGCAGCAAGGCAAAAACCTGCTTCCGAGGTAAAACCTGTTTTTCCTGCGTCACATCCTTGATAATATCTTATCAATTTATTTGTATTAGCCATTTCCGTCTTTCGACCACCCGGGTGAACCATCTCGTCCATCCAAATTTTACTATAGTTATAATATTCCTGATGCCGCAACAACTCAGACAACATTATTGCAACATCTTTGGCACAAGAAAACTGACCCGTTTTAGGAAGACCGGTACAATTCACAAAAACAGTGTCATTCATCCCCAGGTTTTTTGCCCTTTCATTCATTTTATTGACAAAAACATCTTCTCCACCACACAAAAATTCAGCCATTGCGACACATGAATCATTTGCTGATGCAATGCAGATGCTTTTTATCAATTCACCAACAGCGTAATTTCCGCCTGTCTCAAGAAAAACCTGAGAACCTCCCATCCCGCTTGCCGTTTCACTGACACTTACTTCATCTTGCAATGTGCAACTACCGTTTTCAATTGCATCAAAGCACAAAATCAATGTCATGATTTTACACATACTCGCAATTGGCAAATGCTTGGTGGATTCCAATTCATTGATTACCGTACCACTGCGCCAATCACACAAATACGCCGCCTTGCATGATATTCCCATGCCCTCACTCTCTGCGGCATTTACATTTACAACGCCACCGATTGTACAAACCGTCAATAAAAAAGATAAAACAAAAAGCATAACTTTTTTCATAGCTGATTCTCCTATGCATTCGTTATGCTTTTAGTTTTAGTAAAATAAAAAAATTTATACTTCTTATAAATACAATCATATTGTGGCAATTATTTTTTTCATTAATTTTTCCAAAAACACCCCTTCTTTCTCCGACTGCAACAAAACATCTTCGTGTTTAATTGGATTTATATCCATCCCGGCCGCTTTATTAGTTATACATGATATTGCAGCCACACGCATTTTCAAATATCTTGCATAAATTGCTTCCACAACTGTACTCATTCCAACTGCATCCACACCCCAATTTCGGAACGCTCGAATTTCTGCAGGCGTTTCAAACGTAGGTCCAAGCAATTGCATATACACACCTTCATGACAAGGCACATTTAATTCAATACACGCGTTTAATATTTTTTTTCGAAAAACCGGATCATACACTTCGGACATATCTACAAAAACAGGGAACTCCTCCGATGGCTGCACACCAATAAGAGGATTTTTGCACGTAAAATTGATATGATCTTTCAAGATCATAATATCTCCAACTCTGTATTTTTCATTGACTCCTCCGGCAGCATTGGTTAATATGACATTTCTTACTCCCAAAGAATATAACACATTCAAGGGCATCAAAACTTCCTCCATGCGACGCCCCTCATACAAATGAAATCTTCCCTGAATAATAACAACAACCTTTCCGCCTATTGTTCCTATTACAAAATTACCTGCATGCCCCTTGACACCGCATTGAGGCATGCCGCTCAACTCCGAATATGGAATCACACATTTATCCGTTAAAGCATTTACAATTCCTCCCCATCCACTCCCTAAAACAAGCCCCAACTGAGGACAAACTTTAGCTTTTTTTAGAATAGTTTCCGCTATATTTTCAGCTAATTTATTTTGCATGCCATTCCTCCATATATATTTTTTCGTAAATCACGTTATCATCCGCTAATTGAAATACTGCCTTTATAAAATTTGATATGCAATCAAAGCCTTCAATTTCCCCTAAATTATAAGGATCAATTTTATTACCATAAATCAGTAAAGGAACATATTCTCTGGAATGATCGGTAGAAGGCGTTGTCGGATCACACCCATGATCGGCTGTAATAATCAAAATATCATCTTCCCTCATTTTTTTAACAAAATTACTTAAATGCTGATCAATAAATTGAAGAGCATCCGCGTATCCCCGGACATTATTTCTATGTCCAAAAAGCATATCCGTATCAACAAGATTCACAAATATGAGTCCGCCTTTTTCGACATCAATAAGATCAAAAAGAATTTTTATACCTTCTTGATTATTTCCTGTGTGATAGCTTTTACTGATACCTCTACCACAAAAAATATCATTTATTTTACCGACAGCAATTACGGGTATATTATTTTTTGATAAAAAGTCCAAAACGGTCGGTCCCGGAGGTTCAAGCGCATAATCTTTTCGATCCTCCGTACGCGTAAATTTACCATCTTTGTGAATAAACGGTCTGGCAATAATCCTCCCCACCGCATTATCACCTGTCATAATTTCGCGCGCTACTTCACATATCTCATATAATTTTTGTAAAGGTATAATTGAAATATCAGCCGCTATTTGCATTACAGAGTCTTGTGAAGTATATAAAATCGGATAACCTGTCTGCAAATGAAGTTCGCCAAGACGTTGAATAATTTCCGTTCCGGACGCAACTTCATTTCCCAAAAAATGTACCCCCGTACGTTTTTCTATTTTCTCTACGATTTCAGCGGGAAATTTTTTATAAATCTTAAAAGGACGCTGTAAAACCAAACCTGCAATTTCATAATGCCCCGCAGTAGTATCTTTTGCCGGTGTTTTTTCCGATAGTCTTCCATACGCCGCTAACGGCGAAGCAACGCTTTCTAATTTTAGGCCGTTTTTATAATTTCCTGCAACACCTTTTATATTATTTAACCCCAGTGAAACAAGAAAATCCAACTTAACCCCTGTTTCGCCATAAATATTGCGATAAGTATTTGAACCAGTATCGCCATACAACTCCGCATCAGGCATTGCCCCTATCCCAAAACTATCAATCACAACTAAAAATATTCTCATGGCTTTTTCTCCGCTTTTATTATATCATAAAATAAAAATGAATAAAATATTTTTTTCAAAATAATTAAAAAAGAGGGATATCCCTCTTTTTTAATTATTTATCATATTTACAATTGATATTCCATACCCTCTCGTCGGATCATTCAGAAATACATGCGTTACCGCACCAATCAATTTACCATTTTGAATAATGGGACTGCCGCTCATTCCCTGCACTATACCGCCTGTATTGGATAAAAGTTCATTATCGGTAATTTTTATTACAAAGTTTTTATTTTGTTTATTATTTTCATCAACTTTCACAATACTGATTGAATATTCCTTCGGCATTATTCCATCAATAGTCGTATAGATGGTCGCTTTCCCAGGCACCGCAGAAGAAGAGGTTTCGACCGACTTTAACTCGGACACGTCAAAATCTTTATTAACATGACCGTAAATCCCAGTTGAACAATTTTTATCTGCCTTTGCAATACATCCGTCATTCATAAACAACCCTTTTAGCTCTCCGGCTTTTCCGCGTTCACCTTTAACAACATCAACAATACTGCACCTGAAAATATCACCTTGAGAAACATTCATCAGACTCCCATCATCCCCGGCAACTGCATGGCCAAGTGAACCAAATCTTAAATCACTTTTTCGAATATAAGTAACGGTTCCAATTCCGGAAATACTGTCTCGTATTAAAACACCCAGGCGATATTTTCCACCTACCTTATCTTTTGCAGCAGCTATTCTTTTCGTTAAATTTTCGCCCTTTCTCCGAAATGTAATTTCCGCCTCTTTACCCATGATTACAGACAATGCTTCATCGATATCCGCGGCTGAAGAAATATTTATCCCACCAAGTTTTATAATAATATCACCAGCATTTAAGCCCGCCCCCCTCGCGGGATTGACAGGGCCCTCTTCCGATAATACCTCACAAAGGCCAACAACCTGTGCACCCCCCATATTTAATGTAAAGCCAGCCGGCATTCCGCCAATATATACCTTTTCCGCCTGCGCCGCAAAAGCTACAATACCCGATACTTGCATTGCGAGCACAAGCACAAACGCAACCAATACGATAAAAAATCTATTCTTCCTTCTCAATTTATATTCCTCCGAATACCGTATGTTCTTAGCTTGCGTAAATTCCAACTAAAATATTCGAAAAAATATAATTTATTGCAATTTGATTTTATTTGAAATTAATTCTTCATGTCTTCAATATTTGTTTTTTGATTCTCTTTTATTGAAGTACTTTGTTTTCTTGACTTTTTTGAAAATAAGTTTATAAACCAATTTTCAATTTTATCTCCTTTTTTGTACAAAAATACAAATAACGCAATAACTGCAATACCAATACATATCCAAATAAGAATTCCCCACCATGTTGTATATGGAATAATACTTCCACCAACAGTATAACTCGTCGACAACACAGAAATCGCTCGCGCAAATATTTGCATTATAATAAAATATTTCCAGCTCATGGGTGATAATCCAGCTACAAAACATAAAACATCGTCAGGAAACATTGGTAAAATAAACATAGCTGTCAAAATTATATTACTTTTTCCTTTCAGTTTACTAAGCCATTTATCAAGCGTTTCTTTTCCTACTAACCAAGCAGCCGCTTTATATCCAATCACCCTTCCGATTGCAAAAGCTACCAACGATCCTGACAAAATTCCAATAAAGCTATACACGCATGTCCGCCATTCTCCAAATGCAAGCACGCCAGCCCCAATTGTCAAAACCCCAGGTATAGGCAATAGACACACTTGTAAAAATTGCAAAACAATAAATACAACCGGCGCCCAAGCTCCCGTCGAATCAATCAGTTCACGTAAATCATCAATATTATTAATCTTTTGAAGTAATCCGGTTATCTGTAAAACAAATAAAATAACCAAAGCAACAGCAACAAGAACGATACCTGTTAGCAAAAGCTTATAAACCATTTCATGCTTCAAAAATAGAAAAACAAACATGCATGTTATATAAATGATTTCCACACATACTGCGACAGAAGTAATTAAAGTCGCATATTTGTAAAGATAACCACTTTCAAACATTGACATACATATTACAGTAAATAAGATTGTTGCAACCGATGAAATTACAGCTAAAAAAACAGGAAAAAACTTTTTTATAAAATGAATTAAACTCATCAGACCCCCTTATAAAATAATTAAAAAGAAAAGACTTACTGTTTAAGCTGATTGCGTATGGCTGCACGCGCAAGCGCATCGCAACGATTATTTAGTTCATTATCTGAATGCCCTTTTACTTTTACAAATTTTACCTTGTGTCTTCCTACCAAAGTGTACAGTTCTTTCCATAAATCCGAATTCAATACCGGTTTTCCATCAGATTTTTTCCAACCAGATTTTGCCCAACCATAAATCCAATGTTCATTAAAAGCATTTACTGTATATGCCGAATCACTATAAACAGTCACTTCACATTCCTCTTTTAATTGTAAAAGCCCCATTATAACCGCATAAACTTCCATTCGATTATTAGTCGTTTCCAATTCACCGCCGCTGATCACTTTCTCATAATCATTATAACGCAAAATTGCTCCGTATCCACCTACACCAGGGTTACCAGAACACGCACCATCTGTATATAATTCAATTTTTTTCATAAAAATTACTCTGAAAGTTCTTTGGAACGTTTTACACATGCTGAAACCGCACGATCTATCATCTCATACATTCCATCCGTTCGAAAAGATTCAACAGCTCGAATTGTTGTTCCACCTTTACTGCATACCGCTTCAATCAATTCCGAAATTTTTTTATCTTCAGAATGCGCCACCATGTCCGCTCCGCCAAATACAGTAGCTACCGCAAGCGTTTTCGCCTCATCTTCTGAAAGCCCCTGGTTTACTCCTGCCTTTATCAAGCCATCAATAAACATATAAACATATGCCGGACCGCTCCCGCTTATGCCTGTAACCGCATCTAATTTATCTTCTGAAACAGAAAGAACATTTCCCAGACTATCAAAAACAGAATTTACAAAAGCACTATCATCGACATCATCTGTATAATCTGAAAGATCTATCGCAGTCATTCCCGAGCCAATTGAACAAGGCAAATTGGGCATTGCCCTCGCTACTTTTATATTTTTCCCTAAAAGATTGCTTTTTATTTTTTCTTTTTTTACACCCGCCATAATAGAAATCACTTTAGATATCGGCAATCCATGTAAACTATCGGCCACCGCAAGATAGTTCTGGGGTTTAACAGCAAATAAAACAAATTCACTGTTTTCAGCGACGTCTCGGTTATTAACAGTAGTATTGACCCCAAGATATTCAACCTTCTCCAAAGCCTGCCGAGATGAATCGGATACAATTATTTTTTTGGGTTTTAAAAAATCGGAATACACTGCTCCTTTTAGAATAGCATGCGCCATAAAACCGCAACCGATCACTCCAAGCTTATATTGCTTTTTCATTTTTTACTCCTGATATAATAAATTTGACCGAAAAAGTGCGGAAGTTGATTTGCACTTTTCAAGTTCCGTTACCTAAGCTATAATGGAAGGGT
>CASEFE010000033.1 GCA_949287105.1 uncultured Bacillota bacterium | reverse complement strand
TCCCCAGAACTGCAATTTCTTTTTCAGATTCGCTTTTGCCATTGTTCCACCTCGTTAAAATAATTTAAGTTCTTCGGGCTTCTGCGCTTCGTGGTTATGCTCGCTGCCCTTGTATACTCTCAGCTTCTTGATCATCTTTCTGCCGAGAGAGTTCTTCGGCAACATTCCGCGTACCGCTTCGTATACCGCAACGTCGCTCTTTTCTGCCATAAGCTTCCGATAGCTTACTTCTTTCAGCCCGCCGATGTAACCCGTATGATATCTGTAAAATTTATCGTCGAGTTTCTTACCTGTCAATACCGCCTTATCGCAGTTGATGACGATTACAAAATCACCCGTGTCAACATTCGGAGTAAAGGTGGGTTTGTTTTTGCCGCGAAGTACCGCCGCCACTTTCGAAGCAAGTCTTCCCAAAGGCACGCCGGAAGCGTCGACAACATACCACTTTCTCTCTACCGTTTGGGCATTTGCCATGTAGGTCTTCATGATGTGTTCTCCTTATTTTGTAATTTATAAAAGGGAATAAGCGTGCCATAGACGCTTTCCGTTGTTTACTCAATAGATTTTATCCTATATCCTAAATACTGTCAAGCGGTTTTGATTGCGGTTTCGCGGATTTTTTTATTTTTTTTTGCGTTTTGCATCTTTTTTTTTCGCCGTTTCCCCAAACGATTGACAAATTCGCACAAATGTTGTATACCAAGATCAAATCTGCGCTTGGAGATTTTTTGACGACTCTTCCCTGTCTTCCCGCCCGCTTATGAAAATTTTTTTCGCCGCATCAATCTCCCAACGCTTTTATAAGGAGTTTTTTATGGACGATTTCAAAGACCTTCGGATCGTGGACAATTTCTACCAGACCTCTTCCTTCTTCCCTATGCCGACTACTCTCGTCGGCACTGTTTCGGAAAACGGTATGACAAACCTCGGCGCCTATTCGCTTTGCTTTCCTTATTATATAGCCGGAAAAGATTACTACGCCATGCTCCTCGAATGCCGGAATTCTTCCAATACCGCCCAAAATATCCTGCGCAATAAAAAAGTTACCTTGAATTTTATCCCCGATAACCGGAAATTCTTCAAAGAAGCCGTACGTCTCGGTTTCCCCGGCGATACGA
Source organism: uncultured Bacillota bacterium (assembly GCA_949287105.1). Taxonomy (GTDB): domain Bacteria; phylum Bacillota; class Clostridia; order Christensenellales; family Borkfalkiaceae; genus Borkfalkia. The sequence continues at coordinate 3,663 of CASEFE010000033.1, read as the reverse complement.
CCGAAGAAAAAATGAAAAACTGCCTGTTTACTTTGATCGACAGCGAATTGGGCAAGGATCGCCCCAAACTCGTAAAAGAAGCCTTTCAGGTCTTTGAATGCAGTTGGGACGACTCCCTCGAAAACGCTTTTGAAGATAAGCCCGGGTGCCTTGAAGGTTATGAACCGCCTTACCGCAACTTTAACGGAATTACCGGCAAATTCGGTGCACACTTTATCCTCAAAATCGATAAGATCCGCATAAAAGAAAAATATTATCATTCTATCGTTGACGGCGTAAAAGCCAACGGCTTTCCGCGCGTTCCCGTCGATTACGGTTACCGCGACAGTACCAATTTCTGGTATACGCGCTTTTCCCGCCCGATCCCCGAAAAAATTCAGGCAAAAGAGGGCGATATTCAGTCGGTCATTTACGCGGCGGAACGAATCGACCCGCAAGTCAAATTTACCAAAGAAGCTTGCGCAAAATTGACCAAAATTCCCCGCATTTTCCTCAAAGCCGCTCTTACCCAGATGGTTGAGATCGCAAAATCCGAGGGAATTTCCTGCATTGACGAAGCCGCTTTGCAGATCATCAACGACAAGCGCCGGAACGAGAAAAAGAAAAAATAATATTTCTTAACCTCTCTCAAATCTAAAAAAACAGAAAATTTTTTGACTGCTTTTCTTAAATTTTTGAACTTGTTCCCTTAAATTTTTTATTCTTTTCTATCCACTTTTTAATTGCTTTTCTTAAATTATAATACGCGGGGCGGCCTCGGCTAAGAGACCGCCCCGCGTTTTGTTTTCCGAGAATATGAAACGGCTTACGAAAAGCAAATTTGTTACTGTAATCATAAAACCCGCCTGCGAAAATGATTTTCGCAGGCGGGTATACGTTTGTATTCACTTACTTTTTTGAAAAGCCAAAACAAGAAAGATCTTTATTTTTGCTTACGCTGATTCTATACAAAACCGTAAAAAATCAAACTTGTTTTCGCCGCACAATTTCCGCACAAACCCAAACGAAGCAATTATCTTATTTTCGTCGTTTTCGTTCTGCACAAAACGATCGGAAAAATTACTTGTTCAGGTTAGCTTTCAGCGTTTCGAGCTGTTCGGAAAGCTCTTTCGGGAGCCTGTCGCCAAACTGCTTGTAGAACTCTTCGATGCCTTCCGCCTCTTTCTTCCAGGTCTCTTTGTCGACCGTCAGGATCTCCTGCAAGGTCTCCTTCGTTACGTCGGCGCCTTCGATGTTGATGTCTTCCGCCTTCGGAACATACCCGATCGGCGTTTCCACTGCATCCACCTTGTCTTCACAGCGCTTGATGATCCATTCGAGAACGCGCATGTTGTCGCCAAATCCCGGCCACAGGAAATGACCTTCGTCGTCCAGACGGAACCAGTTGACGTTGAAAATCTTCGGCTGGTTGGTCACTTTCTTGCCCATTTCGATCCAGTGTTTGAAATAGTCGCCCATGTGATAACCGCAGAACGGGCGCATCGCCATCGGATCGCGGCGAACCACACCGACCGCACCGGTCGCAGCAGCCGTCGTCTCCGAAGCCATGATCGAACCTACAAACACACCGTTGTCCCAGCTCTTGCTCTGGTATACCAGCGGAGCCGTCTTGGCACGTCTGCCGCCGAATACGATCGCCGACAGGGGCACGCCCTTCGGATTGTCAAATTCTTTGCTGATGCAAGGGCAATTTCTGGCAGGAGCCGTGAACCGCGAATTCGGGTGCGCACCCTTTACGCCGGCTGCTTTTGCCGCATCGTCCCAAGGATTTCCCTTCCAGTCGATGGCGTTTTTCGGCGGATTTTTATCCAGCCCTTCCCACCATACGGTATTGTTTTCCGTGTTGTGCACGACGTTGGTGAAGATCGTGCCGCGCTGCGTGGTGTGCAACGCGTTGGGATTGGATTTTTCGTTCGTGCCGGGAGCGACGCCGAAGAATCCGTTTTCGGGGTTCATCGCCCAAAGCCTGCCGTCCGCGCCCACGCGAATCCACGCGATGTCGTCGCCGACGCACCAGATCTTATAGCCCTTTTTGCGGTAGCTTTCGGGCGGGATGAGCATGGCAAGGTTGGTCTTGCCGCATGCGGAAGGGAACGCCGCCGCGATGTACTTGACTTCTCCGTCCGGCTTTTCAAAGCCCAGAATGAGCATGTGCTCGGCCATCCAGCCCTCGTTTTTGCCGAGATAGGAAGCGATGCGGAGCGCAAAGCACTTTTTGCCGAGCAGCACGTTGCCGCCGTAGCCGGAGTTGCACGACCAGATGGTGTTGTCTTCGGGGAAGTGCAGGATATAGCGTTTGCTCTCGTCGAGCTCGCACTTGGAGTGCAGGCCTTTGACGAAATCGCCGTCCTTGCCGAGCGTGTCGAGCACTTCTTTGCCGACGCGCGTCATGATCTGCATATTGAGAACGACGTAGATGCTGTCCGTAAGTTCGATGCCGATCTTCGCGAATTCGCTGCCGACGATGCCCATGGAATAAGGGATGACGTACATCGTCCTGCCCTTCATCGAACCTTTGAAAATATCGGAAGCCATTTTATACGCTTTCTTCGGATCCATCCAGTTGTTGATCGGGCCCGCATCCTTTTCGTCGCGGCAGCAGATGAACGTCCTGTCCTCGACGCGCGCGACGTCGTTGACCGCCGTCCTGTGGAGATAACATTCGGGGAGAAGATCTTCGTTGAGTTTGATCATTTCGCCCGATGCGCATGCTTCGGCGCGGAGCGCGTCGCGCTGCTCTTTGCTGCCGTCGATCCAGACGATCCTGTCGGGGTTGCACAGAGCGGCGCTCTCGTCTACGAAACGGAGCACTTTTGCGTTTGCAGTCATGTTTTCGGTCATATCTTTTTTCTCCTTCTGAGATATTTTACTGTTTGATTTTTACGGCATATTCCGTATGCCTTATTATTATAAAACAAATTTTCAAAAAAGTAAACTTTTTGGCCGTACTTGTTTTCGCCAAAAAAAGGGGCTTTTCGACAGCGGCGCGCAATTTTTTTGAAGGAATATATCTTATAATACATACATATATACGCATAGGGCGCACTGCCCTTCGGGAGTTTTGTATGAATTTTTATGTGAAAAAACTCTGTGTGCTCAAACAGGTCTCGTCGGGATTTGCGGCGGACGGAAAAAAAGTGTCCGCGCTCATGACGTGCGAAACGTATGCGGGGAAACTGACGGCGAACCTTTCGCTCATCAACTTCGCGCCCCTTTCGGAAGGAAGATACCGCGCGGCGATCGTCGACGAACACGGCACGGCGGAGATCTTCGACGTGGAAAGCGAGAGCGGCTGCACGGTCAAAAAAATGAGCGCGCTGGACATTTCGGAAGGTTTTTCCTGCACGGTGGCGTTCGCGGCGGGGAAAGCAAAGCCCGTGGCCTTCGGCAAATGCGGCGAAAAGGTGTACGACGTAAAAAAGATCGCCGCGCTCATCGGCAAAGACGAAGAGCCGCCGCAAAGCGGCGGAGAGGAAAGCGCCGCGGCAAAAAAAGAGGAGATCGGGCAGGCGTACGACGACGAGATCGTCGCGAGCGAAAATTATTACGAATTCCCCGACGCGGACACGGAAAATCTGACCATAAGAGGAGAGGACAATGGCGGAAAAGGAAAAAACGCGGCGAAAAGCGACGGAAAGGACGGGCAAAACGCTGGAAAAGATG
>CASEFE010000032.1 GCA_949287105.1 uncultured Bacillota bacterium | reverse complement strand
CGGGTGAGTACTTTGTGTTAAATTTCTTTCTTCTTGCCATAAAAAATATGCACCTCCAAAAGTGTCTAACTTTTGGGGTGCATATCAAATAGCATTCCGGGCTTTTTTTGAATATTTGAAAATCTCCTTCCTATATAAATGTTAGCTGATTTATAGATATACACAAAGGAAAGAACTGGATCATTATATTTTACCAATATTTCAATCTGAAAAACCGGTATGAAATTCAATATTTTAGCAAAGGACACTACGCGGATACGGCAGGGAGAAATAAAGACATAATAAAAAAATTAAAGCGAATCAATGGCAGAAAGATGAATTCTATGAACGGTTAAGAATCAAAGAGTATATAGAACCGTTTACGGAGGACTAAATAAAAGCAGCCACCAAAGAGCGGCTGCTGAAAACTTGTTGTGATTGTCAAATGCTTTGAGTACACATAGGAGCCGCTATTATGCATTTAAAGCGTTTACGCAATTCACCGGCTCAGAGGGTACTGAACATTATATTTATTTTAACGCAAGTTTGCAAACATAAAAACAATGAGTCCGGTACAATACCGAACTCATTAAAAATCAGTTTTATTTTTTGAATATTGGTTTTTATTTCAGGTGGCTTTACAAATGCCATTAAAATTATGGATCATCTTTGAAAACCCAACAAATTTTTATTATGCGCTCTTTTTGATCAGTTCGGGTTTGGAATTACCGAGAACGCAGTCGCGTGTAATTTTTACTTCGCTGATATCGCTGTCGGAAGGGATTTCATACATGACATCGGTCATCAGATTTTCGATGATGGTGCGAAGTCCTCTTGCGCCCGTTTTCAGTTTGATGGCGGTGCTTGCTATTTCGCTTACGGCAGAGGGTTCAAATGAAAGTTTTACGCCGTCAAGCCCGACCAGCTTCTGGTACTGTTTGATGAGTGCGTTTTTAGGTTCGGTAAGGATTTTGACGAGTGCGTTTTCATCGAGGGGATTGAGGCTCACAGTGATGGGAACACGTCCGACAAATTCAGGAATCAAACCGAATTTGGTCAGATCCTGCGGCTTAACGTCATCAAAAAGCTGATAATCCATCTCGTCGGAACTCTTTACTTTCCCGCCGAATCCGAGCGAAGTATCGTCTTTGCGCGTCTGAACGATTTTATCGAGTCCGACAAATGCGCCTCCGCAAATAAACAGAATATTCGTCGTATCGATGCGCATGCATTCCTGTTGCGGGTGCTTTCTGCCACCCTGCGGCGGAACATTGGCAATGGTACTTTCAATGATTTTCAAAAGCGCTTGCTGTACGCCTTCACCCGAAACATCGCGCGTGATGGATACATTTTCGCTTTTTCGTGCAATTTTATCGATTTCGTCGATGTAAATGATCCCGCGCTGCGCGCGTTCAATGTCGTAATCGGCATTCTGAATGAGTTTTAAAAGAATATTTTCCACGTCTTCGCCGACATAGCCGGCCTCGGTCAGGGTAGTGGCGTCGCTTGTTGCGAAAGGCACGTTCAGAATTTTGGCGAGCGTGCGGGCAAGCAATGTTTTTCCGCTGCCGGTAGGGCCTAAAAGCAAAATATTGCTCTTTTCGATTTCCACATCGTCGTCATTTTTGGACAATTCGCTGTTGATGCGCTTGTAATGATTGTAGACGGCGACGGATAAAACTTTTTTGGCTTTGTCCTGTCCGATAATGTATTTATCGAGTTCGGCTTTGATTTCGGAAGGTTTTTTGAGTTCTACGGTTTCCGTGGGTTTTTCCTTCGTGGCTTTGATCTCTTCTTCGCAGATCTCAATGCACTCGTCGCAGATGGAAAGTCCGTTCGGGCCGGTAATTAGAACTTTGGTACGGTTTTTCGGTTTACCGCAAAAGGAACAGCACTGTTCTTCGTTCTTCATATTTTTCTCCTTACGCCTTGAACGGCGTGTGATAAAAGCTATATTACGAAATATTTTTTCCGATAGGCAAAAAGAGGGGGAAACCTTGCTTTTGTGCATGGCATCGCCCTCTTTCTTGACTGACTGTACGGGATTTACCTTGTATAGAATACCTTATCGATCAGACCGTAATTCTGAGCCTCTTCAGCAGAAAGATAATTGTCGCGGTCGGTATCGCGTTCGATTTCGGCGACGCTTCTTCCTGTGTTTTGGGCGAGGATGCGGTTCATTTTGTCTTTGATTTTCAAGATATGTTCGGCCTGAATTTTAATGTCGCTAGCCTGACCTTGTGCGCCACCGAGTGGCTGATGGATCATGATTTCACTGTTCGGCAGTGCAAAGCGTTTGCCCTTTGTGCCGCTGGAAAGAAGAAATGCTCCCATGCTTGCCGCAAGGCCGATGCAAATCGTCGAAACATCGCAGTGAATATACTGCATCGTGTCGTAAATCGCAAGTCCCGCCGAAACGCTTCCTCCGGGGCTGTTGATATACAGGCTGATATCTTTGTTCATGTCTTTTGCTTCCAGATAGATGAGCTGCGCAACGATGGTGTTTGCCATGCCGTCGTTTATTTCGCCTGAAAGAAAGATGATTCGGTCTTCCAGCAGCCTTGAATAAATATCGTAGGAGCGTTCGCCTCGGTTGGATTGCTCCACGACCATCGGAATAAGATTATTGAGTATTTTATCCATGTATTCTCCTTAGAGCAGATTGAATATGGAAGAGGGTAGAGGAAACGTAGTTTTTCGTATCCTGAATATTTTCATTCCAAAATACCGGGATCAGCGAAAGTCACCGCACAAAATTATTCAGCTTTCGGAGCTGCTTTTTTCGTTGTCTTTTTAGCGGCGGGTTTTGTTTCTCCTTCCGTCTTTTTCGTTGTCTTCTTAGCGGCGGGTTTTGCTTCGCCGTCTTCCGCTTTTACGGTCTTTTTGGCCGTTTTCTTTGCGGGTTTTTCTTCATTTGCCGTCAAATTGTTGTTTGCTTTGAGGAAATCAAACAGTTTGTTGATGACAATATCGTTCGCAATATATTCACGCTGAGAATCGTTGACGTCTTTCTTGTATTCTTCGAGCGATTTATTGGCTGCTTTTGCAAATTCTTCGAGTTTGGCGTCGATTTCGGCGTCTTCCGCTTTGATGTTCTCGGTGCGGATGATCTTATCGATGACCAACTGGCTCTTCACCATATCGGCCGCCTGGTTGCGGTACCCTTCGCGGAAATCATGCAGATTGGAACCCATGTATTTGAGGTAATCGGCAAGTTTCATTCCGCCGTACTGCATACCGAGCCGATACTCGGCATTCTGAACCATCTGATCCATCTGGTTTTCGATCATGGCGTCGGGAATTTCCACCGTCGCGTTTTCTGTGATGGCCTTGACGATGTTGTTTTCCGTTTCGCCGTTGCCTTTGTCTTTTGCCTGTTTTTCGAGGCGCTCGCGCGTCTGCGCTTTGTAGGCTTCTACGCTTTCGGCACCGGCGGCGTCTTTGATAAACTCATCGTTGATTTCGGGAAGTTCTTTTTTCTCAAGTTTGTTCAGTTTCACTGCAAAAACAGCATCTTTGCCTTTCAGTTCTTCGGCCTGATAGTCATCCGGGAATTTGACCAAGACGTCTTTTTCCTCGCCGACTTTCATGCCTACCACCTGTTCTTCGAAACCGGGGATAAAGGAGCCGCTGCCGAGAACGAGGGGATAGTTTTCCGAAGTGCCGCCCTGGAATTTCTCACCGTTCACGCTGCCCGAAAAATCGATGGTGGCTGTGTCGCCGTTTTCTGCGACGCGGTCTTCAACCGCCACGAGCCGGGAATTGCGTTCCTGCAGGCGTTTGAGTTCAGCCTCGACGTCTTCGTCTTTTACATTATACTCCACTTTCTGAATGTTTATACCCGTATATGCACCCAGATTTACGTCGGGTTTAACGGGAGCCGTTGCCACGAGCACGGCGCCGTTGTCATTGATGTCATCGACAGAAAGTTCGGGTTGGCCGACAACTGTATAGTTTTCCTTTTCTTTTTCGATGATATCGTAATAATGTTCAGTGTAGAGGTTGTTGAGTGCGTCTTCATAGAAAACGCCCTTGCCGTAGTTCAGTTCGATAACATGTTTGGGAGCCTTACCCTTGCGGAAGCCGTTGACAAAATATTTGCCTTTTGTCTGCTGGTAGGCTTTCATGTTTGCTTCATCCCATTCCTTTTTGTCGAATGTGATGGTAATCTTAATAGTGCTTTTCTGGGAAGGTTCGATCGTGTACTTCATTGTCTTTCTCCTGTTACGATTGACAAACTTTTTATTCGAGATAACATTTTAGCACAATCTGCGCGTTTTGCAAAGCATTTTTACTTGTATCACAGACTTTTTTCTTATTTCCGGCGGAATAAAAGCCGGTATCTTTGTAAGACCGGCTGATTCGGGTGGTTTGTGTTCATTTTTTTCGCGTTTCGATCAGATCTTTGGCGGAACAGGTGTACCATAGAGAATGGTTTTTTTCACCGTGCGGTCTTTCTTTATAAAATGCAAGAATAAAAGAAGCAGTGAAAACCCGGTATTGGAAAAAAATGCCGCGAGCACTTTTCCGTTTCCGGACAGGTCGTAAAGAGCCATCCAAAGACAGAATGCGGTCAATGCCGCTGCGGTAGCGAGCAAAATAACCGGAACAGTTTTCTTTTCACGGGAGGTGAACCGTTCGTTGGACGGAAGTGTAAACAACATTGCCGCATACAGAATAAAACATCCGACGTGGAGCGTAATGTTTGCCGAGAAATGAGCCTGGCGGCTGAACAGAAGTTCGGCGGTAAAAATATAAACGGAAAGCAGCAGCAATGCTGTCCACAGCATACAGACCAGTACATGAAGAATAATTTTTTGTCCTTTTTTGGCGATAAAGAAAAGAATTCCGAAGATTATATGTATGCCTGAAAATGCAAACGGCATGAGAATATGGTTTACTTCTGTCGGCATGAAAGAGGCAATGATTAAGGTGAGAAAAAAGAGTCCGCAGCCTATGAGAAATGCAACGGGCAGCGTTTTTACGGGCAATACGGGTATGTCGGCTGTGATCTCGCGAAAAGCAGGCTTTGCAATGTCGGTATTTTTTAGAAAGATAGGTGCGGATACTTGTGCGGAAGGAACTGCACGCGCGGCGGAGCGGATAAAAGCGGCGTTGGATGCGGAAAGTTGTTCGCGTTGTGCCTGCGCCTGTGCAAGCTGATCGGAGGTTAAGGGCGGTTTTGGGAGCGTTTCGGAAATGTCTGTTCTGTTGAATAGAGGCGGCTGTTCCGTATAATAGCAATAGCTTATTGTGCGGTCGCACAGGGCACGATCCAGAAGAAACAGTGCGGCAACCTCGGCAACGTCGGCGCAGACGGTAAAAAAAGTGCTCAGTGCGGGCGATGTCACGGCCGCCAGGCTCGCCACGGCAAGGGTAAAATGGATGCCGATCAGGATTAAATAGCTTTTTCGGGCATTGGGATCGTCCGAATCGAAAGCAAATAGCATCAGAATCGGCACGACAGCCGAAAGCGTAAGCGCGGCGATGCCAAAAACGAGCAGGGTAAGCCCTTTGACAAAGAGAGATGCAAAGGCGCAGGTTTCGCTCAATCCCCAGCCAACGAAAAACGCGATGCGCGCGGCAGTGCGGTCGGAAGGCTGTTTGGCACGGAGAAACAAAATAAATACCGCAAGGTGTGCCAGTGCGCCGAGGATTTCGATGATCCCGCCGATCAGGACGGCAATTACATTTTTTGAAAAAGAAAGCATGGTTACAGTTGCTGTCAGTCCTGCGAAGACCCAAAGCAGAATGCGCAGATATTTGGATTCGGGCAATGTTTCGTAAGTTTCCACGCGGTATTTTTTGGCCGGCGCGGTTCGGTTTGCGGCGGACGACGGAAGCCGAACAGAGCCTTGAAGCAGTTCGTCCGTCGTGACGCCGAAAAGATAGGCCATCTTCAAAACAGTATCGAGATCGGGAACGGAAATGCCGCGCTCCCAATTGGAAACGGCCTGCGAAGTGAAATGAAGTTTTTCGGCAAGCTCTGCTTGCGTCCAGCCTTTTCGGTTTCGCAATTTTGCAATTCGGTTGCCGAGAAGATGATTGTCTGCCACGGTTTTCCTCCTGTTTTCGGTTTTATTATATAGCCGAACGGAAATGTTTGTCAACGGTTATGTAAAATTGCGAACTCAAAGAATGATTGAGCGGTGGTCAAAGCAAAGGTTTTTAAGAGGAAGTCTGCAAAACGAAGACAACAGAAACCGTGTAAAATGAACGAAGTTCAGCAACGGAGCAAGTCCGAAAGACGGGCCGGAACGGCAGGAAAAGTCTTTACGCAAGGAAAAAAGAGAATGAACGTTGCTCGGATGCCGTATTTTTGCGGCGGAGCTGATTGGGGCTGATTTGTGTGAAGAATCTGCCGCAGGCGGATGCGGGCGGGGCGGAATTTTAGGATTTATGGAGGAGGAAGGGCGGATGCAGGAAATCCGAGCAAATCTTAAAAAAGGTTGCGGACGGAGGTCGGGTATGGTATAATGGAGAAAATTCGAGCAAACGGAGAGTGAATGATGGCAGAACTTTCGGTTTTTTGGGATAAACCGATCGGGCGGATCAAACCGATGCACTGTGTGAACAATGCACCTTTGGACGGAACGTCGGATCTGCTTTGGGATACGTTGAAAAGAGCGAAGGTGCCTTATGCGCGGCTGCATGATACGGGCGGCATATACGGCGGGAACCGATATGTGGACATCCCGAATATATTCCGCGATTTTTCGGCCGATCCGGAGGATGCGGCGTCCTATGATTTTGCGTTTACCGACTGGCTTATGGAAAGGCTGGCGGAACAGGGCGTGCGGCCGTTTTATCGTCTGGGTGTTACCATTGAGAATGCGTGTAAGATCAAAGCGTACCGAATTTTTCCGCCCGAAGACGATCTGCGTTGGGCGCGTATTTGCGAGCATATTATCCGCCATTATAATGAAGGCTGGGCGAACGGATTTCACTATGGCATAGAATATTGGGAAATCTGGAACGAACCGGACAACGAAGAAGATCCGCTAGTCAATCCGATGTGGCGAGGGGATATGGAACGGTATTTTAAGCTGTATGAAAGGGTTTCGAATTATCTGAAAGAAAAATTTCCGCATTTGAAGATCGGGGGATACGCGAGTTGCGGGTTTTACGGGATATTGAACGAAGCGGTCAGCGCGGAGGCGCATGTATCTCCCCGTTTTGGATATTTTTTGCAATTTTTTCATGCTTTTTTGCGTTATATTTCATCCAAAGAGCATAGGAGCCCGCTTGATTTTTTCAGTTGGCACAGTTATTCTTCGGCGGAATCCAACCGAAGATATGCCGATTATGTACGGAAGGTGCTTGACGAAAACGGTTTTGCGGATACGGAAAGCATTTTGAATGAATGGAACGCCGGCATCGGGGAGAGGGGAAAAAGCCGCGATGCGGCAAACATAGCGGCGATGATGTGTGCCATGCAGGATGCGCCTCTTAACATGCTCATGTATTACGATGCACAGATCCATTCTTCCTATTGCGGTCTGTATGATCCGGTCGGAAAGCGTGTTTTCAAGGCGTATTATTCATTTTTGTATTTCGGGCGGCTGTATGAACTCGGGACGCAGGTCCCGTGTGCCGTATCGGGAGAAGGAATGTGCGCGGTTGCGGCGCGCGGGGGAGAACAGGGCGGCGTATTGCTTGTAAACTGTTCGGGGCGGCAAGAAAGAATCCGTGTCGATACAAGACCGTTTATGCAGGCTGAGCTGTTTCGGATCGGGGAAAGCCGCTCGGCTGAAAGCTGCGGGCAGGCGGAGTGTATGGCGAAGGGAGATTTGACTTTTGAGATTTTCCCCGATGAGGTGGTTTATCTGCGATTCGGCGATGAGGCGCGGAAAGGATCGCTGAAGGATGACTGATGCCGTAAGAGTTTGCGGGCGGTGTCGATGAACGAAAAGGAAGGAGAGTGGTTATGCCGCAAGATGCCTATACAATGCGCTATATTGCCGGAGAGCTGAACGGCATGCTTATCAACGGGAAAGTGAATAAAATTATCCAGCCTTCCCGCGATGAAATCGTGATATTTCTTTATAGCGGCGGCAAAACGCAGAAGCTGTTGCTCAATACGCATGCAACGTTTGCGCGTGCCGTCGTGTCGGATGTTTCGCGTACCGCGCCGGACACCGCGCCGAATTTTTGTATGCTTTTGCGAAAGCATCTTTCGGGCGCCTTGCTTACAGAAATCAGGCAGGAAGGCTTTGAACGTATACTTTCGTTCACGTTTGATTGTACGGGGGAGTTTTCCCGTGCAGAACGCGTGCTTTATGCAGAGATCATGGGCAAGTATTCCAATCTTGTTCTGACGGAAAACGGGATCATTCTCGGCGCTCTTAAAATTTCTTCTTTGCAGGAAAATTTCAAGCGCGTACTTTTTCCCGGTGTAAAGTATACTTTTCCCGAAAAGCAGGATAAGGCGGACCCGTCCGATGAAAAACAATTGGAGGAGCGGCTTTCTGCTTTTAGCGGAGGAGAAATTGCGGAATTTTTATTTTCCAATTTATCGGGATTGGCATTGCCGACCTGTCGTCAGATCGCGCGGGAAGTGCTGCAAAACCGAAAAGAACCTTTCGGCTCTTCGGCAAAGGATTGGGCAGTTCGGATTCGGGATTTTGTGTTTTCAAAGGAAGTAAAACCTGCCGTTTTGCGCGACGAGAGGGGGCGCGTTTCGGATTTTTATGCCCGTTTTGACGGAGGAACGTCCTATCCTACCGTAAACGCGGCGGCAGATGCTTATTATGCGGAACGGGAGCAAGAAAAGATTTTTTCCGAGAAAAAACGACGGCTGGAAGCTTTGCTTATATCTCGGCGTAAAAAGGAAGAAAAAAAGCTTGCATTGTTGTTGGAGCGTGAACACAGCTGCGCGGATATGGAAAAAAACCGCGTTTTCGGGGAATTGATCACTGCCAATATTTATGCTTTGAAAAAGGGTATGGACGGCTGTGAACTCATCAATTATTATGATGAGAGCGGAGCCTCTGTCAAAATTGCGCTGGACAGGACACTGGATCCGGCTCAAAACGCGCAAAGATATTATAAAAAATACAATAAGCAGAAACGCACACTTGCGGCTGTTTTGCCGCAGAAAGAGGAAGCACTTTCCGATCTCGACTATACGGAGAGCATGTTATCCTCTTTGACACGGGCGGAAGATTTATCTGATCTTGCCGAACTGGAAGAGGAGCTTCGCAGTGTCGGGGTTTTGCCTTTGGAGAAAAAGAAAGGAAAAGCGGTCCCTTCGGTACCTTTTCGTGTATTTGAGTGCGGGAAATTTACTTTTTTTGCCGGACGAAACAATGTGCAGAATGATCGGATCGTACGCGAATGCGCGCCGGATGATATTTGGCTGCATACGCAAAAGTATCATAGCTCCCACGTTCTGATCCGCACATCCGGCCGAAAAGTGCCGAATGAAGTTTTGTTGGCCGCGGCGCAGATCTGTGCCTACTTTTCGGACGCGAGAGAAGGCGGAAAAGTTCCCGTCGATTATTGCGAACGTCGGTTTGTCAAAAAACCGTCAGGGTCGAGGGCAGGGTTTGTAACGTATACGGATTTCAAAACGATCCTCGTAGAACCGTGTCGGCATTCCGAATTGGAACGATAAGAAAAAATCATTTTTAAAATAGCAAGGCTGCGGTAAAAAGCGGAGCGAAAAAATGGAGAATAATTTTAGAAAGCCGCGGGCGCAGAGACTTTTGTCTCGGCGCCCGCGGCTTTAAGTTTTTTTATCAAAAAATTGTTACAAAAATGTGCAATGATAAAATGATTATTTTATTCCCGTATGAATGCTTTTTAAGATATTTCATAATTTCTGAATGCGATTCATAAAAATAGCGAAGAGCGCTTTAAAAGCGTTTGCTTCTTTTTTTATAGGCGGTGGGGGTAAGCCCTGTCGTACGCTTGAATGTTTTGGAAAAATAATTGGGGGTGTCGAAGGACAGGGAATCGGCAATCTCTTTGACGGAAAGATCCCCTTCACGGAGAAGGTGTTTGGCTCTTTCGATTTTCATGGACAGAAAGTATTCCATAATGCTTTTTCCTGTCGCTGTTTTGAATTCACGGAAGGCATAAGCGCGGCTGTAACCGGCGGAAGATAAAATTTCGGGGATGGTCAGTCGGGCGGAAACATTTTCGGACAGGATTTTCAAAATATCTTTGACGAGTTTGTTTTCATAATCTTTTTTTTGTAAAAACACGGGGTTTCCGCTTTCCGTTTCGGTTAGAGAGCGCATGAGGTTGATCAAAAAGATTTCGAGGTAATTTTTGATCAGTTGTTGTCCGCCGAGGGTGGGGGAAGGAAGAAATTCCATTTTTTTAAGAGCGGGATCGGAATAGGGGATATCGAAAGTCTTTTTGGCTTCTTCCAGAATGGAGTATAAAAATCTTTCGAGTCCGTTTTCCAAGCGTAATTTTCTGTTTTCAAAAAATCGCACGGATTCAGACTTGCTTTCAAAGGAGACGATGAGGACATTGGGGGCAGTTTTTCCGTTCGCTGAAAGGATATGAAATTCGTTTGGCTTATGGAAAATAATTTCGCCTTGCGCGAGCGGGATAACATTGTTTTCGGCTGTACAGATGACATCTTCTTTATCCGCATATACAAGTTCCCAAAAGTTATGCGATTCGCCTTCGGAACCAAAGTTTTTATACAATTCAAGATAGTGAATGGTTACGATTTTATCGATGACAAGCAGGTTTTCAAGCTTGTGCCGGAAATATTTTTTCATAAAAAAAGTATACCATAGGCAATCAAAAAAATCAAGTAGATTAAATTACTCTTTTAAGCTACTGCAAGACATTGTAAAAAGGCAGATTATGCCTTACAATAGAGACAATTAAAAGCGAGGTGAAACTATGAACGTATTGGCAATAGGGGCGCATCCCGACGATGTTGAGATCGCTTGTTCGGGCACGCTGGCAAAGTGTGTAAAGAGAGGGGATAAGGTAATCGTATGTCATGCAAGCACGGGGAATCTCGGGCATGTGATCATTCCGCCCGATGAACTTACAAAAATCCGTGCGGAGGAAGCAAGGCGTGCGGGAAGTCTTGCCGGGATCGAAGTGATCGGCGGAATGTTCGATGATCTCGACATCTATGACAACAACAAAGAAGCGCGGGATAAGATTGTCGACGTGATCAAGTATGCAAACCCGGATTTTATCATCACGCATAATCCGGACGATTATATGCCCGATCATACTGCCGTATCGCGGCTGGTGTTTGACGCAAGTTTTACTGCGACGTTGCCGAATTATAAGAGCAAATATTCCAAGCCTGCCAAACTGGTGCCGATCTATTATATGGATTCGTTGGCAGGGGTCAATTTTCAGCCGACCGAATATGTAGATATTTCGGAAGAGATCGATCTGAAAATCAAAATGCTGGAATGCCATGAGAGCCAGCTTGTATGGATGCGCGATCATGACGGGATCGATTTTGCGGATATGGTACGCACATGTTCGCGGTATCGCGGTTATCAGTGCGGAGCCGCATATGCGGAGGGATTCCGTCAGTGTTCGGTGTATTTGAAAGGAACAACGAAAAGATTATTGCCGTAATAGCGAAAGGAGAAAAAGAAAATGGATTTCAATTCTACAGTAAAAGGAAGTTTGTTGGAAGGGTTTTATCCGGAAGGATGGGATTTTGAAAAAATCGATCAATGCTGTGCGAATGCGCCTGCATCGGTAACGGAGCGGCAGAAATTCTGGAACAAAGATTTTGCGCCCGTGCAGTGCGATACTTTGGCGGAATTTGACGTAAAGATGGGGCATGAAATTGCCAATGAAATCAAAAAAGCCGGCGAAAATAAGCAAAAAATAGCCTTTATTCTTCCTGTCGGTCCGATGGGTATGTATAAATGGGCGGTTTATTTTCTCAAAGAATGGAATGTATCGTGCGAGAACGTATGGTGTTTCAATATGGATGAATGGGCAGACGGGGAAGGAAACACCATTGTCGGAGAGGCGTCTTTCCAGAATGCAATGGAGCAGGCGTTTTACAATCCGCTCGGCAAACTGACCGTTCCGGTTTCGCACCGCAATTTTGCGACGAAGGACAATTTGCCGACCTATCCTGAAAAGATCGCGGCTCTTAAAAAAGAGGGGGCGAAGCTGGTTTTGGTATACGGGATTGGCAGAATGTGTCACATAGCTTTCTGGGAGCCGCAATTCGGCAGCGAATTTTCTTCGGATGAAGAGTGGAAAAAACAGCCTTATCGCATCGGAGCGAAGCTGCATCCGTTGACGATCGAGCAAAATGCTATAACGAGTTTTAAGAGCCGTACGAGCCTTGTGCCTTGCCGTGCCAATACGGTAGGACCGGCTTTGATGTTCTCGGCGGACTATGCGATCGGAGGTGCGGACGGTGCGTTGGGGCGCGGTATGCAATGGCAGGGTATGAGCTTTTGGATGACGCTCCGTTATGGACCTACGCGGTTTGTGACATCCAGTTATATTCCCACTTTGCCCGGAAAGCTGTTCTTTGTCAAAGAGCTTGCCGGACCTCTTTGCCCGGATATGAACTGATATGAGCGGTATTGCGGTGGCGGGGAATATCCTCGTCGATAAAATCAATCAGATAGCGAAATATCCTGCTTCCGGGGAATTGGTGGAAATAGCATCCGTCAAAAACGCGGTCGGAGGATGTGTACCCAATGTTGCCATCGACTTGAAGACCATATCTCCCGAAACGGAGGTATATGCGGTCGGAAAGGTCGGCGGCGACGAGGAAGGGCGGTATGTCTGCGGCGAGCTTTCGCGTCGGGGAGTCGATGTGAATGGCGTGAAGGTGTGCGAAGATAAGACGAGTTTTACCGAGGTGATGAGCGTATACGGCGGACAGCGAACCTTTTTTACGTATGCGGGAGCCAATGCGGCTTTTGGCTTTGAAGATATAGCCTTTGATGATTTTCGTGCAGATATGTTGCATCTCGGCTATTTTCTTTTGCTAAATAAAGTGGATAAGGGCGACGGATTGAAAATTCTGCGCGAAGCAAAGGTGCGCGGCATCCGTACGTCCATCGATCTTGTAAGCAAAAACGGCGGCGTTTATGAGGCGGTCATCGAGTGTTTGCCGTATGTGGACAATCTCATCATCAACGAAATTGAAGCGGGTGGATTGGCCGGCATGGCGCCGACAGAAGAAAATCTCATACGAATCGCAGAAAAGCTGTACGGATACGGTGTTCGTGAGCGAGTGGTCATTCATAAGCCGGAGCTTTCGGTGTGTTTTTCTGAAAACGGAGCCACGGTACTCGGATCATACGAGTTACCGAATGGATTCATACGCGGAACGACCGGAGCAGGGGATGCGTTTTGTGCGGGGTGTCTTTTAGGTATTTACGGCGGTGAAAAGGATGAAGAAATTCTTTCGTTTGCATCGGCGGCGGCCGTTGCGGCACTCAGCGAAGAAGATGCCGTGAGCGGAATGCGGAGCGGAAAAGAAATACGTGCGCTCTGTAAAAATTTTAAGAGGAAGAATATATGCTTGTAAATTTGAATGATGTCCTGGTGCGGGCACAGAAAGAAAAATATGCGGTCGGGCTTTTCAATACGACGGATACGGATATGTTGCAGGCGGTGATCGCGGCGGCGGAAGAACTCAATTCACCTGTCGTGATCGGAACGGCGGAAGTTTTATTGCCTTACGGGGAATTGAAACTTCTTGCGCCGTCAGTGATCGCAGCGGCGAAACGTGCAAAAGTACCTGTCGTCGTGCATTATGATCACGGCCTGACGTTTGAGCGCTGTATGGAAGCGCTTCATCTCGGATTCTCTTCCGTCATGTTTGACGGTTCCACGAAAGAATATGCGCAAAACATTGCGGAAACGCGGGAAATCGTGAAGATCGCGCACGCATTCGGCGCGACGGTGGAAGGAGAGATCGGACATGTCGGACAAGCTTCGAGCGGGGATAATCTTGCAGAAGACATGTATACGACGGTGGAAGAGGCGGTACGGTATTCGGAAGATACGGGAGTGGACGCGCTTGCCGTATCCATCGGAACGGCGCACGGTGTATATAAGAGTAAGCCGAAGCTGAATCTTGAACGGCTTGCCATGATAAGAAAAGCGGTGAAAGCGCCGCTCGTATTGCACGGCGGAAGCGGGCTTACGGAAGAAGACTTTAAGAATACCATTCGCGAAGGCATTGCGAAAGTAAATATTTTTACAGATCTTTTGTTGGCAGGCAAACGTGCCATGCGTGAGGGGCTGGACGAAAACCTCGATTATCTTGATATTCGCAATCGGAAAACGGACTACATATGCCAGGCTGTAAAGGAAAAGATCCGGATTTTTGGTTCCGAAAACAAAGCATAAAGGACTTTTTACTTAAAAGAAGCCTGAGATTAAAAAAGAAAAAGTGACAATTTTCTAAACTTTTGTCACAATTATTTATTTACAACAGGCGAAGCCGTTGGTATAATGCCGCTGTTTGAGACATGCATTTTTATGGATACGTTGCATGATTAAAGATCGGGAGGAAAAGAATGAAGAAGGTTAAAGATAAATATTTGGTTGTAGGCGCGGATTTTGCCGGGTATCCTCTGAAAGAGGCGGTTGTGGCGCATCTGAAAGAGAAGGGCTGGAAGATCGAAGATATCGGTGTGACGGCAGACAGCGATCCTGATGATACGGAAAATATGTTTCATCGTGTAGGTTTGCGCGTGGGAGCCAAGATTTCGGAAGGCGAATATGAACGTGCGCTTGTATTTTGCGGCACGGGCATGGGTATACATATTGCGGCAAGCAAATGTCCGCACGTGCATGCGGGGGTCGTGGAAAGCGTACCTGCAGCACTTCGGGCGATCACGGGCAACGGTGTGAATGTTCTGGCAATGGGTGCGTTTTACGTTGCGCCGCAGATGGGGTGCGACATTGCGGACGCTTACCTGAACGCAGAATTGGGCAGCGGCTATGAATGGTGGAAGAATTTCTATGAATTTCATAAGCTGGCGATCGACGAGTTGGAAGCGTTCGATTATGAAGCTTTCAAAAAGAACGGGTTCAAAGTAAAGCATCTCGGCGATTATCCGCTCAAACTTGAAACGAAACCCGAATAATCGAAACAGGTTGAAAACGGCTGTCAACGGGCCGCCGGAAAAATTCCGGCGGCCCGTTCATTGTCAGCGGATTCTATAAGCAGAAATTGTAAAAACGGAGAAAAACTATGAATCAATGTAAGTATCGTTCGATGTTGCGTGTGCCTTTTGCTTTTTCGGAGGAAAAGCTGGGAAACGAGTTATTGGAGCAATTGAAATCCGGCGGTTTTGACAGCGTGATGTTTTTCAACACGCCGACGCACGATATAGTCGGAGAAGTGCGGCATCGTGCATATGCAGAACGCCTCACCCGAGTGGTTAAAGAGGCAAAAAAGCTTGGATTATCGGTAGGGATCGACATACTTTCTACGATAGGGCATCATATGGAGTCGCCGGATCCTGCTCTGGACGGAATGGATTTTATGGTGGCGTATGACGGACAGAGCAATCGGGGTGTGTATTGTCCTTCGAGCGAGAAAACTTTCCAGGCTTTGGCATTGCAATACAGCATATATGCGGCTATGGACATTGATTTTCTTTACATAGACGATGACATGGATTACCATTGTTTTTGCTTCTGTGATCGGTGTATCAAAGAGTTTGCCGCTCGATCCGGGGTATTTTCCGAAAACGGTCTTGCGGAAACACGTGAAAATTTACTTTATCTTCTCAACGAAGCGGAACCTAAAATCCGAAACGCGGTGCTTTCGCAGTGGCACAAATATTACGTATATCGTGTAGACAGGCTTTTTAAGGTTATAGAAAAAGCGGCGCATGCGGTTCGTCCTTCACTGGTTCTCGGTATGATGCCTTGCAATGTCGGTTACAACGGATGCGGGCAGGCGGAATGGGCTGCATCGCTGACGGCGGGCGGAACGGAGCTGTTGGCTCGGCCGGGCGGCGGACTGTATACCGATTATAAAGTGATGGGGGCTTTGGAAAAGGCGAACAACATCGGGCGGGAGCTTCGGTATATGCCTTTGGACGTCAAAGTTCAATCGGAAATCGAAAATTATCCGTATCAGTCTTTAAGGAAGAGTGCGCGGTATACGGCATTTGAGGCGTTGACGTATGTGAATGCGGGCTGTTCGGGAAATTCTTTTAACTTTTTATCGCCCTCTATCGATGCGGCAAAAGAGGCGGAGCGCTTTTTTGTATCGGCGAAGAAGGTTCGCCCGTATGTGGAGAAAACGGCGGAAACCTTTGAGCGGAACCCGTCTGTGGGGATCGGTTGCTACTGGGATAAGGAGACGTTTGCGGTTCCCAATGAAAAAGGAAAACCGACTTTGCCGTTTGAAGATGTATTTTATCGGATCGGGTTGCCGATCAGCTATGATCCGAAAGACATGTGTGTTTTTGTTATGAACGAAGCCTCTGCCGCGTGGCTTCCGGATGAAAAAATCAAGGAGATTCTCTGCAAAGGGGTATTGATGAATGCAGGGGCGGCCGGAATCCTGTCCGAACGCGGATTTGGTTCGTATATTGGGTTTGAGATTGGCGAGCGTATCATCCGCAATGCGGCAGAATACCAGGTCGACCATCCGCTTAATTTCATAGCAGGGGTTTTAAGAGATGCGCATCTAGAATTCAGCCTTTTGGGACATTCGGAATTCAGCAATATGTTGCATGCCTGTTATTCCATTCGCAAGACGGCGGAAGATGCGGAAGTTTTGTCCGTTTTGAAAGATTACGACGGTCGGGACAAAGGTATATCCTGCGGCATCTGGCAGAACAAGTCGGGCGGGCGTGTCTGCGTAATCGGGTATGAAGCGTTCGATTGGTGGTATTCATTGGCGGGAACTGTTGAGATCAAAAATATTTTCCGCTGGCTTTCCAAAGATACGATTCCTGCTTACGTCGAATCGTCGGAAAGAGTTGCAATTTGGCCGAGAAAGACGGTCAACGGGGAAACGGGTGCAACGATCGTCAATCTCTCGTTGGATCGGATCGAAGACATGAAGGTTTTATTTAAGGAAAGGGCCAAAAAAGCTGTATACGTGTACTCAGATTGTGAAACGGTCCAGGAATGTGTCGTGTCTTGCCGCGTGCGTCCTGACGGTTATACAGAAGTGGTATTGCCGCAGTTGCCGATCTTGGGCGGCGGATTTATCGTGCTTAAACAAGACTGATTTTTTGCGCATTGAAACGGAGTCTCGTATAAGATATCACGGTAGGAAAAATCGGGAACGGATTGACTTTTCGTTTTAAGTCTGATAAAATAAAATTATGGAAGTTTTGCTGCGGACGGAGCGGATTGCGAAGGCGGCGGCGACAAATAAAAGAAGCGAGGAGAAAATGTATGAAAGAATTCAAAGTGCCTGAAAAGGCAAAAGTGGCTGTCTTGACGGGGAAAAAGAAAATCGAGATCAAAGAATTGAAAAT
>CASEFE010000031.1 GCA_949287105.1 uncultured Bacillota bacterium | reverse complement strand
GAGAAAAGGCGTGGCTTTCACGCCACGCCTTACTCTCTTTTTCAAAGGGCGCGCCTTTACCAAAATTCCCTATCGGAATTGCGGTAATGCCTGCTCTTTTTTGTAGTAAATTGATTTTGAAAACATCCAAATTTCTAAGTTTTTTGGAAATTGCGAGGGGAAATACCGGTGATTTTTTTGAACTGTACCGAAAAGTGTGCAGGGGAATTAAAGCCGCAAAGGAGGGCTGCGTCTGTTACAGATATTCCTTGCTGCAACATTTTTTTGGATTGTTCAATGCGGTATTGGATAAGATAGTGGATGGGGGAAACGGAAGTGTATCGAAAGAATATGGTAGAAAAATAACTTCTTCCGATGCCGATATAATCTGCGACGGACTGAACGGAAATATCTTCATTGAAATGATTGTGGATGAAATGAAGGGCAGAAGTGACATAGTATTCGGCGGGAATTAAAGAAATACTAAGCTTTGAAGTGTTTTTTGAAATAAGGTAGGAGAAAAACTGAAAGGCAAGTCCTTTGGCGTAAAGATATTCGGCTTCAGAATTTTTGGAAAAGCTATTATCCATATTTTCAAATAATTGACGGATGTAACGATCCGGGATGTGGAGGACTGGATGGGAAGGGGAAAGTCCTGTATTATAGACGAGGGGCAGAGAAGATAAGTAATTGATTCCCAACCAGTAATAAGTATAAGGATTATCAGGGTCGGAGTGATAAGAAAGGAGAATATTTTTAGGAAGATAAAAGAGATCTCCTTGATGAACTTCGAAAGTTTCTCCGTTGATTTCAAGATAACCGTGCCCGCTGAGTACATATTGAAAGATATGTGCTGTCTTAAAATATGGCCCCTGATGATGAGAAGGGTCGGCTGGCTGAAAACCGAATTCTACAATTTCAAAATTGCAAATGTTTTTTTCATTGATTTGATTTTCGAGATATAATATTTTTTCCATACGGTTTTGTAGAGAACAAAAATGAAAGTTTTTTTTACATTAATTATTGTATCATAAAAATTAAAAGAGTACAATAAAAACAAAGATAAAATTCTTGGGAGGAGAAAAGATGTTCAAAATTACATTTCTTGGGGCAGGAAGTACTGTTTTTGTAAAAAATGTGTTGGGCGATTGTATATTATCGCCGCAATTGGGTGAATTCGATATTGCGTTATATGATATTGATGTGCAAAGATTGGATGACTCTTATCAAATGTTACAGAACATAAATAAAAATTATAAAGGAAAGGCGACAATCAAAGCATATACGGACAGAAAGGAGGCTTTAAGAGGAGCTGATTTTGTAATCAATGCGATACAGGTTGGCGGATATGAACCTTGTACGGTAACCGACTTTGAAATTCCGAAAAAGTATGGCTTGCGGCAAACAATAGCGGATACTTTGGGAATAGGTGGAATTTTTCGGGCGCTACGCACGATTCCTGTATTAGAAGAGTTTGCTGAAGATATACACAAGGAATGTCCGAAAGCGTTGTTTTTGAATTATACAAATCCGATGGCGATGCTTACGGGATATATGTTAAAAAATTTGAACTTGAAGGCGGTTGGGCTTTGTCATAGTGTTCAGGTTTGTGTAAAGGGGCTGTTGGGCACTCTTGATATGGAAAGCTATCTTGGTAAATGTAAATGGGAAATTGCCGGAATAAATCATCAGGCATGGTTATTAAAAATTGAAGATTTGCAAGGGAATGATTTATATCCTGAAATTAAAAAGCGGTCGTTAAGCGGTGAATATAAAGAAAAAATGGCCTGGGATTTAGTGCGGCATGATATCATGCATCGGTTTGGGTATTACAATACAGAATCAAGTGAGCATACGGCTGAATATAACCCTTACTATATTAAGATAAGGTATCCGGAATTGATTGAACGCTATCACATACCTTTAGACGAATACCCGAGGCGGTGCGTAAATCAGATTGAAGGTTGGAATCAATTGCGGAAGAAGGTGGTATCGAATAAAGTTGAACATGTGTATTCGAATGAATTTGGAATGCCGATCATCAACGCGGTGGTCAACGACGAGCCTTATCGCATACATGGGAATGTATTGAATAAGAATTTGATTACGAATTTGCCGGCGGATGCTTGTGTCGAAGTGCCTTGCCTGGTTGATCGGAACGGCATTTCTCCTTGTTTTGTCGGTGATTTGCCCGAGCAGTGTGCAGCGTTAAACAGAACCAATATCAATGTACAGAACATGACGATAGAGGCGGCAAAGGCGCGCAAGAAAGAATTCGTATATATGGCGGCTTATTTAGATCCGCATACCAGTGCCGAATTATCTTTGGATGACATAAAAAATTTGTGCGATGATCTGTTTGATGCGCATGGGGATTGGATACCGAATTATAGGTAATTTATAGATGGTTAAATGAAAAAAGGCTGTAGTCAAATATATGTGAAAGATATAGATGAATGAAGTTCAAATTATATTTATATCTTTATATCATAATGCAAACAAAAAATAAAAGTTTTGGGGTTTGACATCATATTTGAATTAAACGAAAACTTTTTATGATAATCGTTGGTGATATGGGGCAAGTTAAGGATTTTATGAGTAACAGAAAAGTTAAAGGAATAAAAAGCTTTACTGTTAAGGCTCAAATAGTTATATAAGTTCATAAAAGGGTGTATGAAACCGTTGACTTTTTAAGAAAAATGCGTTATACTGAAAATACAAATAAAAACGCAAGATATTGTGTTTTTTACAACAACCTTTTCGCAACTGGTGGTATGGCAGGTTAACTGCGGGGGAACGAAAAGTGAATGGGTCGGCCACCTGGGCAATTTTCTATCGAAAATTGCCCTTTTTTATTTTTCAGGAGGTTAGCTATGGGTAAGGCATACAAAAATGAGAGTAATGAACGGATTGATGTTCGGGGTTTCATTCAAAGCAATTATACTCCTTATGAAGGCGGGGCAGAGTTTTTGGTTGGGCCTACGGAACGAACCAAAAAATTGATGGAGAAGGTCCAGGGGCTTTTGAAGGCAGAAGGGCAGAAAGGAGGGGTGCTTTCAATAGATACGGAGCATGTATCTTCTCTTTTAACATATCCTGCCGGATACATAGACCGTGAAAATGAAATTATAGTGGGGTTGCAGACGGATGCGCCCTTGAAGCGCGGTGTAAATCCGTTTGGTGGAATTCGCATGGCAAGGCAAGCTTGTGAGGCGTACGGATATAAACTTTCTGAGATGGTAGAAACGGAGTTTGCGTATAAAACGACACACAATGATGCTGTTTTTCATGTATATACGGACGAGATGAAAGCGGTGCGGCATGCGGGGCTTTTGACGGGACTTCCTGATGCATATGGGCGCGGGAGAATAATCGGGGATTATCGTCGTGTGGCGCTGTATGGTGTCGATAAGTTGATCGAAGAGAAAACAAATGACAAACGTGCGTATGGAGCAAGGCAAATGACGGAAGAGAACATACGTGCTTGTGAAGAGTTGTATAAACAGATTGACTTTTTGAAGAAACTGAAAGAAATGGCGCTCTTGTACGGTATCGATATTTCAAAGCCGGCAAAAGATGCGAGAGAGGCGATTCAATGGACGTATTTTGGATATCTTGCGGCGATCAAAGAGCAAAACGGTGCTGCGATGAGCTTAGGCAGGGTATCAACATTTTTCGATATTTATATAGAGCGAGATATAAAGGAAGGCAAGCTGACGGAAGAGAGCGCGCAAGAACTGATTGATGATTTTGTAATAAAACTGAGAATTACGCGTCAGCTGCGCACGCCGGAATATAATGATTTGTTTGGCGGGGATCCGACGTGGACAACCGAAAGTGTTGGCGGTATGGGGGATGACGGGAGAACTCTTGTCACGAAAACTTCTTATCGTATTTTACAGTCGCTTTATAATTTGGGGGCGGCGCCAGAACCCAATCTTACGATATTATGGTCGGCGAAGCTTCCGGAACCTTTTAAGATGTTTTGTGCGAAAGTATCGGTTGATACAGATTCTATACAATATGAAAACGATGATCTTATGCGCCCGATTTACGGGGATGACTATGGAATTGCGTGCTGTGTTTCCGCAATGAAGATAGGGAAGCAAATGCAGTTCTTTGGTGCGCGTTGTAATTTGGCGAAGCTTTTATTGCTGGCTTTGAACGGCGGGAAAGATGAAAAGAGTGGGGATCAGCTGGCTCCGAAGGGAAGATTGTTTCAAGGAGTTCTTGATTATAACGAGGTGCGTGCGGCATATCATACGTATATGGAATGGCTATGCCGTTTATATGTCAACACTCTGAATGTTATTCATTATATGCATGATAAATATGCGTACGAAAAAATTCAGATGGCTTTGCATGATACAGAAGTGGAGCGGTTCCTTGCTTGCGGGGTGGCAGGACTATCGGTAGCGGTGGATTCGCTGTCTGCGATCAAATATGCCAAGGTTACGCCGATCTATGGTGAAAACGGGATTATATGTGGGTTTGAAACAGAGGGGGATTATCCCAAGTACGGGAACGATGACGATCGTGTGGATGCGATTGCGGCGGATCTGGTCAAGGAATTTTCAGAGGAACTGAAGAAGACGCCTGCTTATCGCGGAGCAAAACATACGTTATCGGTGTTGACGATCACATCGAATGTTGTTTATGGCAAAAAGACAGGAGCGACGCCGGATGGCCGTTTGGCGGGAGAGCCGTTTGCGCCTGGGGCCAATCCTATGCACAACCGCGATGTAAGCGGAGCGCTTGCTTCTCTCAATTCAGTTGCAAAATTGCCTTATGAATGTTGCAGGGACGGTATTTCAAATACGTTTTCCATTGTTCCTTCGGCTCTTGGAGAAAGTGAGCAAGACAGGATCCAAAATTTGACTGATTTATTGGATGGATATTTTGGACAAGGGGCGCATCATCTGAATGTAAATGTTTTTGATCGCGAGAAATTGGTTGCGGCTATGGAACATCCTGAACTTTATCCGAATATTACGATTCGTGTTTCGGGTTATGCGGTGAATTTTCACAAGCTATCAAAGGCGCATCAATTGGAAGTTTTGAAACGGACGTATCACGGAAGGATGTAAAAGGATATGATGCCTGTCGGATATATCGATTCGATTTATTGTGGGTCCGGTGTAGACGGAAAAGGATTAAGGTGTGTTGTATTTTTTTCGGGATGCAATTTGCGATGCCCTTTTTGCCATAATCCTGAAACTCTTTACAAAAAAGGGTCGCCGATGGAGTTAGATGCGCTTATGGCTCGTCTTTTGCGTTATAAACCGTATTTTAAGCGTGGCGGCGTTACTTTATCTGGTGGAGAACCTTTCTTACAGAAAGAATTTGTCCTTGCGCTGAGCAATAGCCTGAAGGCGGAAGGGGTTAATGTTTGTATTGAGACAAACGGACAAATATGTGACCGATCTTTGATCGAAGCGGGCGATTTAATTGTGGATGTAAAGAATCAGGAAGAAGGGGATCTGAAAGAATACGAAAGGTTTTTTGCGGAATGTGTTCGGTGTGGTAAAGAAGTAAAAATTACAAATGTCTTGGTTCCTGGTAAGAATGATACTGTGGAAAAGCTGATATTTTTATCTCGGTTAATAAAAAAATATTACCCCGAAATAGATATAAAGTTTCTTCCGTTTCGAAAATTATGCGTGGAAAAGTATGAAAAGTTAAGTCTTCCTTTTCCGTATGAGAATATACGTGACGCGGAAGAATCAGACGTAAAACGTGCAGAAGAGGTTATAAAAACCTGTAAAGATTCAATAATTTAGGTACTATGTCTGACATAAAGCGGCATATAAACAAAAAACAAGAGGTTTACTCTTGTTTTTTTGTTTTAAAATATTCAGATGATAATTTGTTTTTTTAATTTAACCGATTAACTTTTTTTGAGAAATTTCAGAGCCTGCGTCCCTGCAATCATGCCGTCATAAACTGCTTTAGCAATTTGTTGCAGACCGGGAATACAATCGCCGGCTGCAAAAATACCGGGGATATTGGTAGCGCGGTTTTCGTCTGTAATAATTTTATTGTTTGAAGATTCCAAACCGATTTTTTTGGATAATTCAAAAGCGCCGGCAGAACCGCATGCGATAAAGATCCCGTCAAAAGTTTCGGAAGAACCGTCACTGAATACAACGGAACTTAAAAATTCATCTCCTTCGAAACTTTCGATTTTGCGGGTGTCGCAGGGGAGGTCGAAAAGAGGTTTTTCTCCATTTGTTAGAATTGTAACATCTTGAATAATATTTTTCAAAACTTCATATTCGCTTTTGGCGTACGCGGCATTTCCGATGACGGCAACTTTTTTGTTTCGAAAGAAGAATCCGTCACAGATGGCGCAATAACTGACTCCGCGGCCCTCAAACTTTTGTATATTTTTGATCGGGGGAACATTGCGGGCAGTACCGCAAGCTATGATGACGGCACCGGCTGAAAGAGTTTGTTTTGTGGTTTTTACAAAAAATTCGTTCACACCGAATTCTATACTGCAGACTTCATCTTGCAAAAACTTCACGCCGAGCGATTTTGCTTGATTGATTCCGTCTTCCACGAGCTGTTGAGCCGAAATTCCGTTGGCAAATCCGTAATAATTTTCGATTTTACCTGCTTTCATCAGCGCTCCGCCGTCTTTTGCAATGACGGTTACGTTTGCACCGCCTCGGATGGAGTATAAAGCAGCGGATATACCTGCGGGACCCTGTCCTATAATAATCAATTCTTTCATAGTCTGTCTGATTCCTTAAAAAATGAATTTAAGCGGAGCTATTATACATAGCTCCGCAAAATATTATGCGCCTTTTTTAAGAATTTTGTATCCTTTTTTCGGTTTCGGCTCGGAGTGCCTGCCTTTGTAGATATAGGTGAGCACAATGAGCAAGATACCGCCGGCAATCACGGCAATAACAATGTAAGCCCAAATGGGAATGGGGAGCCCTTTGACTTCTTCCCACATTTCGTTCACGGCAGCATTGGTGTTGTCGTCAAAGTGTTGCATAATGGCGCTACGAGCAATGATTTCTTCGGAAGGATATTGAGCGGCTATCTGTCTGTCACGGCTTTCTTGTGAAACCCAGATAAAATATTCTCCGTCTTTATATTTACCGTCACTTGTTCCGTTAAAGAAATAATTCAGGTTATAGGGGACTAAGGGATTGCCGTTTTCATCCAAATCGCCTTCTTCACCTTCGCTATACCAGTCTTCGCTGGACATACCCTCAAAGACAGCGTCTCCCGCGATTGCGCTTGTATAGCCGATATAATTCATGTTTGTCATGGCGTTTTCGGGTGAGGACAGAAAATCGATAAATTCCTGAGCTAATTCTACGTTTGCTCCTTTGGGCATAACCCAGCCGTCAAACCAGATATTGGAACATTCTTCGGGAACAATATAATTCAAGTAGACGCCTTTTTCGATCAATTTTCCTGTATCTTCATCATAGATAGGTTCGGCTTCGTCCATTGCAAAGACGGCGTCTCCGCTCCAGGCAAAGTTGATGGCGATTTTTCCGGTGATCATGTCTTGTTTGCCGCTGTCGACTTCAAAGCCATACAGGTATTGTTTCAGGTCAATAAGATCATTTTTAACGGCTTCCAAAGTTTCTTCATCGGTACGGTTCATAATTTCCGTGACCAACGCATTGTATTTTGAATAATTTTCATCGTCGAGCGAGGTAACGTTGTACTGTTCGGCGAGAGCTTTCAATTCTTCCATATATTCGTATGCAACGCCTAAAAAGTAAGAATCGCGCACGCTGTCTTTGATGGTGGTAAGATTGCTGTATTTTTTATTCCAGATGCCGCCCCAGCTTTGAAGGTCTTCCTTGTCAACGATGTTCGGGTTATACACATACCCCATAGTTCCCCACATATACGCTACGGCGTATTTTGTCCAGCCGTTTAGTTCAAAGAGATCTTTGATATAAGGGGAAGCGTATTCGGCGTAATTGCTGTTCTGAATAAATTCATCGGTGAAGGGTTCTACCATATCTTCCGAAATCATTTTCATGATCATGTAATCGGAAGGACAAACTAGATCATATTCCGCGCCGCCGATTTTTAATTCGTTGTACATGTTTTCATTGGTGCCGAACGTAGAATATTCGACGGTTACATTTTTTCCTGTTTTCTGCTTGTATTCATTTTCAAATTTAGCAATCAGATCAACGTATCCGTCTTCTTCGCTGTCCTCGTTACAGATATAATCTTCCCAGTTATACACGCGAAGGATGTTATCAGAGCTGGATTCATTTGCACATCCGACAAAGCTGAGGAGGAAAGGAGCAAGAAGAAACAAAGAAAAAATATTCGCAAAAAATTTCTTTTTCATCGTTTGTTTGCCTCCTGTTTAGGTTTACGGGCGCGTAAATTCAAAGCCAGCAAAACAGCGATCATGACGATGAAGATGATGGCAGAAAGAGCGCGCAGAGCAGGGGTTGAGCTGTTTGTACCGTTTTTTACTGCATTATAAACGTAAGTGCTGATGGTATCAAAGGTTTTGGGCTTGGTGAAAGCAGTTACGATATAATCGTCTAGGGAAAGAGTAACAGACAACATAAATCCGGAAAGGATCCCTGTAAAGATTTGAGGAATAACCACTTTGAATAATGCTTGTGTGGGGCTTGCGCCGAGGTCGAGAGCCGCTTCATAGGTATTGGAATCCATTTGTTTTAACTTCGGCAATATAGATAAAATAACAAAGGGTGTGCATAAGACCATATGACCTATGATCAGGGAAAAGTAAGTCCTGTAAAGCATAATCATGGAAAAAAGCAAAGCCAAAGAGATGGCGGTAACAATTTCAGCGTTGATCACGGGGATTTGAGAAACCGCTTGAAGGGGCTTAGAAACTTTTTTTCGGCTGTAAAAAATACCGATAGCTCCCGCAGTGCCGAGGATTGTGGAAAGGGCAGCGGCCACAAGAGCAAGCCAGATCGTGTTAAACAAGATTCCCATGATTTCCTCGTCACGGAAGAGATCTTTATAAAGATCGAACGAAAAATTGAATTTATTCAGGTCGATGACTGTAGAATTATCAAAACTGTATAAGACGAGGAGCAGAATGGGTGCGTAAATAAAGATTAAAACGATAGCGCACAATGCAACGGATAATATTTTCTTTACCATAAATTTGCCCCCCTTGCGTCGTTTTTGCTGTCTTTGAATCCGCCGGTTGCGAGCATCGTCAGGAAAATGATCACAAGCAGAATAATGGAAATCATCGAACCCATATGCCAGTTGTCGTAAGTTGTGAAATATTCATTGATCAATTTTCCGAGAATGGTGATATTGAAATTTCCAAGTGTATCGGAAACGACGTAGTTTGTCATAGACGGCATAAAAACCATGGTGATTCCGGAAATAACGCCGGGCATGGAGAGGGGAAATGTGACTTTTGTAAAGACAGTAAATTTATTTCCGCCTAAATCGGAAGCTGCTTCCAGATAACTGTTGTCAAGTTTTTCAAGAGTGGTATACAAAGGCAGGATCATAAAGGGAAGAAAATCGTATACCATACCGATGATGGTATTCAGATAATTTTGCGTTCCCAAGAGTCCGATAAGATCCAGAAGTTCACGCAAAGCGGTAATTCGCAGGACAAAATTGATCCACATCGGTAAAATAAAAAGCATTAAAAGCACATTTTTTTTGCGAAAATGGCTTCTCGCTAATATATAAGCGACAGGGTATCCGATCAACAGGCAAATTGCGGTTGAAATGATGGCGATCGTAAAACTCATCAAAAGTGTAGACAATTTTGCTGTGCTTGTGAAGAAGTTTACGAAATTCATAAAAGTAAATGAAATTTTCCCGTCCACGGTTTCGGTGAATGCGTAAAACAGGATGAGAAGCATGGGGATCACAACAAAGAGCGCAAGAAACAATGCGTAAGGGATACACAGTTGTTTGCGCGATAAATGCAATTTCATCATGTTATTTGCTCTCCTGTTTCAGACGCATCTGAATTTTTTCCGGTTTGATTTTTACGCTGACAAAGTCGTTTTCGTTCCATAAATCTTCAGAATCGAAAACAAAATCTTCTTCATTTTCTTCGGTGCGAACAATATACTGATAGTGGTCGCCTTTATAGATAAGGGAAACGATGTGGCCGCGTGCGCCGCCTTCTTCGGCGTTATCACTGATTTCGATATCTTTGAGATCGACTTCTACGGATACGTCGACGTCGGTCAAATCGATTTTTTCGCCGTCAGCGGTGATAAGATAACCTTCTTCGTCAAGATGGGATCCGGGATAAAGTGTCGTAACGTCGCATTCGAATTCGCCGTCACCGAACACGACGGTATTCTTTTTGGTGATATATCCGTCATATTTATTGACGGTAAATTCTTTTTTCATGATATGGATATCATCCGGTTCAATGATCATGCCGATCGTATCGCCGATGTTGCGGCTTTGCGTGCTTTGGATGATCATTTCCGATCTTCCTACCATTGTGGTGATTTCATAGTGGACGCCTTTGAAAACTACGCTGACGACTTTACCGGTCAGCATGCCTTCTTCGGGAGATGTCATCTTAATATCTTCCGGGCGAACGACTACATCCACTTTTTCGTTTTTCTCAAATTCGTCTACGCACTTAAAATTCTTGTTGCAAAAACGTACAGTCTTTGCGGCGACCATTGTTCCGCTCAATATATTACTCTCGCCGATAAAATCTGCAACGAAGGCGTTGGCGGGTTCATTATAGATATCGGTAGGGGTGCCGATCTGCTGGATGCACCCGTCTTTCATGACAACGATGGTGTCACTCATTGTAAGAGCTTCTTCCTGATCATGCGTAACATAAATAAATGTGATGCCGAGTTTTTTGTGCATTTCTTTCAGTTCGATCTGCATTTCTTTGCGCATTTTCAGATCGAGAGCCCCGAGCGGTTCGTCGAGAAGCAAAATCTGCGGTTCGTTGACGATGGCGCGTGCGATGGCGACACGCTGTTGTTGTCCGCCGGAAAGGGTGGAGACGGCGCGCTTTTCAAATCCTTCCAGATCCACGACGGCAAGCGCGTTTTTAACTTTTTCGTCGATTTCTTTGCGTGTAAGCTTCACTTCTTTTGTGTATGTTTCGCCTTTGTCGTTGACGTATGTGACGGGTACCTTTTTCAGTTTAAGACCAAAAGCAATATTGTCG
>CASEFE010000030.1 GCA_949287105.1 uncultured Bacillota bacterium | reverse complement strand
CGGATTGATGCGCTGCAAAAAAGAAATTCTGGATAAGAAGTGCGACCTTGTTTTTGTAGAATATGTTGTGAATGATTGCTACGGGGATGCAGAGAAAAGGCAGCGTGAACGGGAAGGGTTAATAAGGAATTTGTTGCGCGGCGGATGTGACGTAATTCTGGTGTATACATATTGCAGAGGCATGCATAAGACGATGGCGGAAGGCGGTGTTCCCGATGTTGTGGAGCAGTTTGAAGAGCTTGCAAGCCATTATCAGTTGAGTTCTGTATGGTCGGGCAAATATGCTTTGGAGCAGCTCAATAAAGGACGGATCAGTTGGGAAGGCTGGTTGCCTATCTCCGGAGGGAACATACATCCCGATTATGCCGGAAGCGGAATCTATGCGGAGCCTGTGATTGAGCTGTTGCGGGATACATTGCTGAAACGCTCCGTAAAATCTGAAAAGGCAGAAAATGGTTTACCTCAGCCTTTGAATCCGAAAAATTATGAAAACATTGTTGAGATACCGATGGATGCGATGCAGATCCATGCGCCTTGGTGTATTATGGGAGAACTGAAATTTCCCTGGTATGAGAAGTATTTGTATACTTGTGCGGACGGAGCGGAAATTTCTTTTCGGTTTTTTGGCAGAGCTTTGATGGCGCATTTGAATTTCGGAAAGCGTTGCGGTGTATTTTACTACCAGATCGACGGCGGAGAATGGAAGGAAATGGCTGTCGACAGAGCATGGTGGGTACCGGATAAAGACTGGTGCACGCCGGTTCTGATTGAGAGCGATCTGACGGAAGGCGAGCATGAATTCCGGATGAAAACTGTTTTTCAGGATATACCGGACTGCAAAGGATCAGAATGTAAAATTTACACGTTTATGTGTGTAAGATAAGACATGCGTTCAAGCGCAAGCTGCACTCGAAACGCAAAATAAAAAGCAAAGGAAAGGTTATAAAAAGTGCAATATTATCTGATGCTGGTATTCGCGGCAGTCATGTGTTCGTTGCAGTTTGTGTTTATCAAATATTTCCAGAAAATACGCGGAGCGAGCGTATTCGGGGCAGTATTCTTTACGGCATGTGCGTTTGCGGTCATGTGTTTTCTGGCGCTTTGCATCAATCTGTTTCATGTACAATTTACGTGGTTTTCGTTCGGTATTGCAATTCCGTATGCAATTTGCATCATCGTTATGATGGTATTCAGCATAAAAGCGTTGGAGTACGTCGAGCTATCCTTTTATAGCATGTTTACCATGTTGGGCGGCATGTTGCTTCCGTTTTTTTATGGGCTGTGTATCGGAGAAAAAATGACGGCCATGAAAGGCGTAGGGCTTGTGTTCATTGCCATTGCAATGCTGCTGACCGTGAAAAGCGGAAAAAAGCTCAGCCTGAAAGCGACGCTGTATTATATTGCAGTATTTGTTTTGAACGGGACATTCGGTATCTATACGAAGATACATCAAAGCGGCAGCATGGAAGCGGTGGGATCTTTGGATTTTATCATTTTATACAGCGGCTTGGTCGTTGTAATGAGTCTGATTATACTGCCGATTTTATACAAAATCGGTGGCGGAATGCAGGCAGTGGAAAGTGGTAAAGCCAGGTTTTTCTCGATTGCATCTACAGCGGGGTATGCTTGTTTGAACGGAGGTGCGAATTTTATATTATTGACTTGTGCCATAAAATTGGATGCAAGTGTTCAATACCCGATTCTGACGGGGGGATGTATTTTTTTCTCAGCTATTTTCGGATTGCTATTTGGGGAGAAAGTGACAATAAAAGTGGTGCTCAGTATTTTATCGGTCATATTGGGAACAGTAATGTTCATGTTCTGATTTCATTTTGCGCACCCAAAGGCGTAGCACAATATCGCAAGAATAATATTGTTTGAGTTAAAATTTATAATGAATTGAAGCGCGCTTTCATTGTTATGTTTTGAAGAATGAAAGCGTGCTTTTGTTTATATGTTAAAAAATTGTGTATTTTAGGTGAAAATAAAAAAATTAAATAATTGATATATTGATAAATTATGTTTTAATAGGAGATAATTGGCAGTTAAAATAAGGATTTAGACTCAAATAAATGTTTTAATTTTACAAAATAGTTTTAATATTTACATTTTATAAAAAATGACCATGTTAAAAAATATAAAAAAAAAGATAAAATACGAGTAGAAATAATGTTTGTGATATGATATACTTTTTTCGATAAATTTGTGGAGATAGTGATCGTGTTTAAGTTTACTAAGTATGCAGAGAATCCAATTTTGAGCCCGAATCCGCAAAACGACTGGGAGTCTGCCTGTGTATTGAATCCTGCTGTCATTTATGATGAAAAACAAAAAGCTTTCGTTATGGTATACCGTGCGGCCGGATTTGATAAGCAGCATATCATTCGGTTGGGGCTGGCTAAGAGTAATGACGGGATCCATTTTGAAAGGAGCTTGCCTGATCCTGTGTTTGATGTAGACAAATCGGATGCGGACGGCGGGTGCGTGGAAGATCCGCGGCTTGTCAAGATCGGGGACACATATTTTATGGTATACGCGGCGCGCGCGTATGCACCCGGTCAATACTGGTTGCAGGAGAATCAGAACTTTGTTATGTGCAAAGATTTACCCGGTGAGGTAATTTCAAAAGATTCTCCGTTTTTTGCAAATAATAATAAGACGGTTTCGTATCTTGCGATGACGTATGATTTTGTTCATTATAAGAGATTGGGCAGAATTACGGATGCGCGGTATGATGATCGTGACGTGATGTTGTTCCCGGAGAAAGTAGGCGGGAAGTATGTGCGGATATCGCGGCCGAAGTTCGGAGAGGAAGGAAAGGTAAAGATGCCTTCGATCTGGCTGTCGTTCAGCGATGATTTGTTGGAATATGACAAGGTAGAGCTTCTGATGACGGGCGAGCAATGGTGGGAAACGGCGCGGATCGGTGCGGCGTGCCCGCCGATTCGGACGGAGAAAGGCTGGTTCATGTTGTACCATGGCGTAGCGGAGTCGGATGAATGTTATCGTGTTGGGGCGGTATTGCTTGACTTGGAAAATCCGTTGAAGGTGATCAGACGCACAAAAGATTTTCTTATGGAGCCGGAGTTTGATTACGAAACCAAAGGATTTTATAACGGATGTGTATTTCCGACGGGGAATGTAGTCCGCGATGGGACATTGTATATCTATTATGGATGTGCAGACAAGTTTATCGCATTGGCGACTGCTGATTTTAATGAACTGATCGATTATTTAGATCGTGAATGTAAAATTTAAGGAAGAGGTAGATTGTGATCATGAAGAAAATTTTAAGTTTTGTATTGGTTGCGTTGCTTTCTTTGAGTTCGGCGGCAGTGTTCGTCGGTTGTGGAGGAAAAACGCAGGGAGAAAAGGTAGATCCGAATAAAACGCAGCTGTATGTAGGTGTATATGACGGTGCGTTGGGAACGGAGTGGCTTTATGAATACAAAAAGGAATACGAAGCGCTTCATCCGGACGTACAGATTTGGCCTGACGAAAAGAAAAACGAATACAGCGACGGGCAGTTGATCAGTACGATTAAAAATTCGAGGCAAGATGTGTATTTCTTGTCGGCGAACAATTATTCTGCGTTTGTGGACAAGGGGCTCCTGTTGGATATCACCGATTGCGTAACGGAAAAGGTATATGATGAGAAGATGAATCTTGTCGGCGAGAGCGGCACGAAATCGATCGAAGATCTGATGTATGCAGATTTCAAAGACATTTATCGTGTCAATGAAAAATATTATGGTTTGCCCAACTGGATTTCGCCTTCCGGTATCATCTACGATAATGATCTGTTTGAAGAAAACGGTTACACGGTGCCGGAGACGTACGAAGCATTCAAAGATCTCTGGGATGTAATGGTATCCGATCATATTATTCCGTTTTCATTTTCGAGTTTTGACTATATTTTGCTGAGTGCGCTGTCGAACGTCTGGGCAAGCTATGAAGGCAAAGCAAACTATGAGCTGAACAACACCTATTCGGGATATGATACCGGGTTGAAAATGGATATCACGCCGCAGAAAGCATATTTGTTGCAGGGACAGGAAGGTAAGCGTGCGGCGTTGACGTTTGCGCGAGATCTCGCATCAAACAATGCGTATACGACGCAGGGCACGAAAAACGGTCAGCTGAATGCGGATGCGCAGAATGATTTTGTGGGCAGTGTGATGAATCCTTCGCAAAATCGCGTAGCGATGTTCTTGGAGTCTTCCTATTGGGAATGTGAAGCCAAAGATACCATCAATGCGGTCGGAAATTTGGCGAAAGATCCTGAAATGATGTATGGAAAGCGGGATTTCCGTTATATGCCTTTCCCGAAATTTGAGGGAACCGACGGAGTAAAGGACAGCACAAACACAAAAACGACGGTTTTCTGTTCGAACACTTCATCGATGGTGTGTGTGAACGCGGCGACGACGAAAGCGGATCTTGCGAAAGATTTTGTTCAATTTGTGCATGATCGGCAGAATCTTGCGATCTACACGCAGTATACGAGCTGTATCCGTCCATTCAACTATGAGATGACAGAGGATGAACTGGCAAAATGCACACCGTTCGGGCGGAGCATTTATGAAACGGTGCATGATCCTGACGTTGAGCTGACCTACGATCGCACGATCAATAAGACGACGCAGGCAGGCGGCGAAGAGTTTATGTGGGACTGGAAATTCAAAACAGACAGCCCGACCGTTACGAGGAGCCCGTTCCTTGCATTCTATCAGAATAAGACTGCGACGGTAGACAGCTATGTTGAAGGTATGAAGAGGATCTGGTCGGAGAGCAATTGGCTGAATAATTATCTGAAGTAATATTTGTAGACAGGCAGAGAGGGGCATCGGAAAGAACGATGTTTCTCTCTGCTTTGAGGTGAAAAAATGGATAAAACAGAGAAGGCGAAAAAGTTTTCGAGTAAAGCGAAAATTGACAAAGCGGTGTTTATGACCATTTTGCTTGCTTTTCCGCTTTTACAATTTTTTGTTTTTTATATTTTGGTAAACTTCAACTCGATCCTTTTGGCGTTCAAAAGTTACAGCGGGGATGACCAATATATTTGGGTAGGGTTTGATAATTTTGCCAAAGTAATCAACAGTTTTCGTGTTGATCCCGGAATGGTCATTATGTTAAAAAATTCAGCGATCATGGCGTTATTCGGGATAGCAATGATTTTTCTGAATTGTGTTGTTACTTATATGATTTTCAAAAAGACAATCGGCAGCGGATTTTTCAAAGTAGTTTTGTTTTTACCGTCCGTTATTTCGCCGATCGTATTGGTAGTCATATATCGCAGCATCATACAGAATGTTTTGCCTGTAATTTTCGGGGTTCCGTCGATCGGGGAATGGCTGAATGCACCTACGGCTTTTTACACAATCTTGTTATTGGGCGGATTGTTTGGGTTTGGACCTGCCGTATTGGTTTTTTTGGGAACAATGAGCACGATTTCCGAATCTTTGCTGGAATACGGAAAGATAGACGGTATGAATTCGCTCCGTGAATTCTGGCATATTATTTTGCCGCAGATTTATCCTACGATCATTTCTTATACGGTGATCACGATTGCGACTTTCTTTACAAATTTCGGCTTGATTTTTGCATTCTTCGACGTGAGCAAGGCGGAAGTTGCGATCCAGACGCTCGGATATCATCTTTATGTACAGGTTTATGCGTCGGTCAACTATTATATATATCCTGAGATCGCTGCGACCGGACTTTTGTATACCGCTTTGACGATTCCTGTGGTTTTCCTGGTAAAGAACTGCATGGAAAAGTTCGGGCCGCGTGATTATTGAGGTGGGACTATGCGTAAATCGAAAATAAAACGAAACAATTTATTGTTTATCATAGTATCTACAACATTTCTCTCTCTGTACAGTCTGTGTATTTTGTATCCGATGATCTGGTCGTTGTTTTCTTCTTTGAAAGGTCCGCTGGATTTTCTTTATAACCCTGCAGGGTTGCCGAAGGAAATATACGGGGGCTGGCAATTTGAAAACTACTCGACGGCACTGCGCGTGTTATTTATATCGGTAAGTACGGCAGAAGGCGGTTCACGTGCCGTATACTATGGGGAAATGCTTTTGAATGCCGTAATTTATACGGCAGGATGTACTTTTGTGTCGTTATTTTCGCACACTGTTACGTCTTATATTGCAAGTCGATATAAGACGGTCGTAAGTAAAATACTCTACACGATGGTCATTGTGGTTATGGCACTGCCCGTGGTCGGATCGATGCCTTCCGAGGTGCAGATGACGCGTGCGCTCGGCTTGTATGACAATCTGTTCGGTGTATGTATCTTGAAGGGCGGATTTGCGACAATGAACTTTTTGATTCTGTATGCATCCTTCAAAGCCATACCCGCAGATTTTTCGGAGGCTGCGGCATTGGACGGGGCAGGACATTTCAGAATCTTGCTCAATATCATGTTGCCGATGGTGCGAAATTCGATCCTTGCAATTTGTCTTTTGAGCGCGATCACATATTGGAACGATTATACAACGGTCGGCGTATTTTTACCTTCACATCCTACAGTTACATTTGGTTTGTATCGTTTTCAATATTCTTATCAACCGGAAAGCACTCCGCCGGTAGTGCTTGCAGCGAGTTTGATATCATGTTTGCCGGTTTTGTTGTTGTTTTTGGCTTTTCGGAACAAGATACTTGGTGCTGTTATGATGGGCGGGCTGAAAGGCTAAGGTTGGATCCAGAAAATTGAGGAGGTAAGTAATGGGAGTAAAAGCATTTGGAATGAAACGAAGCCGTTTTTTGGTGGTTTTGTTTGCGTGTTTGCTGATGTGTTCAAGTCTGATCGTATCGGTTCTTTGTGTTTCGTTTGCGAGCGAAGATGAAGCGGATACGTCGACGAGCAAATTGTTTGGAGCGGAAACCGGAGTCAGTGTATTGGGATTCGGTACATTGCCTTCCTATTTTGAGGGGAAGGAATATCGCGGAACGAAGGATGGCGCTTTGGTGCAGTTTACGAAAGACAATGCGGTGCTTTCCTATTCGAGCGTGATCGATCTGAATGCGCTGGGCGATCGTTCTTTTATTGAATTGCAGATGATTCCGAAAAATCGTATGCAGAAAGAGGCCGGAGCAGTATATGTACAGCTTACGGATATCTTTAACGAGGAAAATTATATTACGATCAAGTTGCAGTCAGCGGATGTGCACACGTATTCGCAATATGTGTATGTGGCGGCATCTGCGGACGGGCTGTATGAACCGCAGGGGCATCTGATGAATTCAGAGAGCTACAACGAGTACGGCAGCACTTCTGCTTCGACGTTTTATGGCGTGCGCGATGGGTTTAGTCCGGCGTCGATCGAGCTGTTCTATGACAATGCGGCTAAGTCGATTTATGTAAACCCTTCGGAATGGGGAACCAAATATTGTGTGATCAACTTTGCGGATCCTTTGCTTGGCGGAAAATTTGAGGCATTTGAAGGATTGCAGAGCGGAAAAGTAAAATTATCCATTTATATGGATGGCATCAGCGGTACGGATGTAAACGTCTTGATCCAGTCGGTGGGCGGCAAGACTGTCAGCACGCTGAAAGACGAATCTGCGGGTAAGATCAATTTTGCAGTGAATAATGGTGGCGCGACGGAAATGAACGATGCGGTTGCAGGGGGTGTATACCCTGTGCCGGATGCCGTTGCATACAACAATAAACATATTTTTGCAGCGCCGATTGCCAAAGTTTATTATGGGGATGAACGCGTACCGGTACCCGTAAAAGACGGCGTATTCGAAACAAAGCAAGCCGGGAAATACTATCTCGAATATGAAACGTACAACAATTCCATGATCGTAAAGAGCGAGCCGATCGTAATCAATGCGAAAGCGGGATATGATGATCCTCTGGCATTTTTGACAGAGCCTGAAATAGCAGATTCTGCCTATGCAGGCGAAAAGGTAATTTTGCCGAATGGTGAGGCTAAGGGCGGAATCGGTATTCTTTCGGTGAATAAAAAAGTTACCGTCGGCGGAACGGAAGTCGAAATTTTGCGTGACGGAACGGTAGAATATTTTGTTCCTGTTCAGGCAGGAAGCTATAAAATCGAATATACCATCGAAGATGAACGCGGCGGTGTATCCGATGTATATGAGTATACGTTGCAGGTAGATTATTCTGAAATTCCGTTGGTGCTCGAATCGCGTATACCGAGCACATTGCTCAAAGGGCTGCCTTTTGCATTCCCGAAGATGGGGACTGTTTATGTTGGTGCAGACGGAGCATTGGAAGTTAAAACGGAAATTCTGATCAATGGTGTCGATTACGCGGACAAAGAATATGTACCTGAATCTGATTTTACAGTAACATACAAAATTTCCTCGGCTGCAAATCCGGAGAAGGCATACAGTCGGGATTATCAGGTCAAAGTTGTGGATGCTGCAAATGCGAACGGAATGTATATAGCAGATCCTTCGCTGTATTTTGAAAAGGAAAACGCTACGTTAGAGTATAAAACTACGGGAATGCGTTTTACTTCGGAAAATGCGGGATCGACCAATGTTACGTTTGTCAAACAGATTCTGGCGGATGAGTTTTCGATTGAAATTCTTCCGGACGGAGTCAATGCTTTGAATATTGTGTTTTACGATGCATCCGATGTGTCGAAGTCGTTACAACTCACGTTTGACAAGACAGAAGTTTCGAAAGGATACTCCAAATTATTGGTTAACGGCCAATATGTCGGTCAGATCAGCGGCAATTATGGCGAAGCGACCATATCTCTTTATTACAACGATAAAACCTGTACATTTACAGATGCAAGCGGGAATGTTATCTTAAAGCCGGATCGCTGGTCAGACGGAACGGAATTTACAGGATTTTCCGATTATATTTATGTGGAAGCAGGAACAAACGGGGCACAGGGTGCATGGTATGAAGTTCGTTCGATATCCGGACAGACCTTTTCGTCGGACGGAACGGGTACCAATGTCCGTATTTCGGCGCCTACGATCGTATATTCCGATTCTTTGGCGGGAGCTGTTCGCAAAACGCTGAATGAGAGCTTTACGGTGCCGGGGGCAAAGGCGTTTGACGTATTTGGTGGAGTGACTGAGTTTAATCTTACGATCACAAGTCCCAGCGGCAATGTTTTGTACAATGATAAGCCGAGCAGAGATTCCTTTGATATACAGCTTACGGAAAAGGGCAGCTATATGATCGTGTTTACGGCGAAAAACAACTTCAATCGTAAATCAACGGGGCGTTACATTGTTTCCGTATATGATTCGACGCCTCCCACGCTGGAACTGAACGGGAAATATGCAGAGAGCATACGTGCGGGAAAGAGCGTAGAGATTCTGAGTGCGACGGCAAAAGACAATGCGGGCAATGATCTTACCGTTTACATTTATGTGACGGAGCCGGACGGATATTCGTGTCAGTTGAAGGCAGGCGAAAAGTATACTTTCTCGCAAGCAGGGAAGTATGTGATCAAATACTTTACGTCTGACAGTGAAATGAACTATGTTCTGAACGAATATACGGTAATCTGCAAATAGGAGTAAAGAATGAAAAAGATTAAAGGATTGAAAGTATTATATCTTTTATTGGCCTTGGTTTTTGCGATGGGTTGTTTTGCGGGCTGTGCGGAAAAGACAAAAACGGATACTACTCCCGAATTAAGCGAAACTTTGGCACCTGCGAAGGATAATCAGGGAAACCCGATCATGCTGACGGAAAACGGGAGCAGCAATTATAAGATCGTAATTCCGGCTGACGCCATGACTGCGGAAAGCCTGGCGGCATCGCAACTGAGTAACTTTTTGAAACAATCGACGGGAGCTACTTTGCCCATCGTGCAGGATACAGGGATTTCGTACGATGAAAACGCCTATTATATTTCGGTAGGCGAAACGACTTTGCTTGAACAAAGCAATATAGAGGTGAGTCGTGATGAACTCGGTGCAGAGGGCTTGAAAATTTGCAATCGCGGCAGACAGATTTTCCTGACTGGTGCGGAAAGTGACGGTACGCTATATGCAGCCTATGAATTCCTTGCAAAAGAAATAGGGTTTGAAGTTTATTATATCGATGAAATTTATTATCGCCAGGAAGCCGCAGTTCCGGTATATGCTTACAATGATTACGTTTCGGTACCGGATATTTCGGAAGGGCGCTGGGTCGGATGCGGCATGTTCAAAAGCTTTGCGGAAAGCTCTCTGATGCGTTTTCAATATGGGTATGCGGACGGATCGTTCAACTCCGAAGGTAATATCTGGGGATTGTGGTCGCATTCGCTGCCGTATCTGAACATCACGAAAGAGAACTATCCGGATCATCCCGAGTGGTTCTACGGCTCGTCGCAGGTTTGTTTCAGTCAGATGAGTCTTGCCGATGAGGTAGCAAGAAAGATCATTGAAAAAATTCCCGAGACGCCGAACGGTAAATACTGG
Organism: uncultured Bacillota bacterium; assembly: GCA_949287105.1. Taxonomy (GTDB): domain Bacteria; phylum Bacillota; class Clostridia; order Christensenellales; family Borkfalkiaceae; genus Borkfalkia. Next base: position 2,661 of record CASEFE010000030.1, on the reverse strand, counting down.
CAGATCGGTGACGGCGACTCCAATTCTTCTTGTAACTGTACAGATTGTCAGGATAACCGTGAGCTTTACGGCTCGCAAGGCGGCGTGCTGATGGTATTTTTGAACAGGGTCGGCGAATTGGTAGACGAGTGGATGACGGAAAACAACATCGATCGGGAAATTCTGATTCTCGGGCTTGCGTATGAAGGAACCTCTACGCCCCCGAGCCGCTACAATGAAACTACGGGCGAGTACGAACCGATCAATGAAAAAGTGCGTGCGCGCAGCAACGTCGGAATGATGTATGCTCCGATCACCGATTGTACGCATCATTCATATATGGATGAGCGATGCTATGACCATCAGACTCGTATTGACAAGATGAAGGGCTGGGCGGCTGTTTGTCCGGACAATCTTTCGCTTTGGCTGTACAATACAAATTTCCGTGATTACTTCCTGCCTTTCAACGATTGGGGCGGAATCAAAGATGACGCAGAGTTGTATGAAGAACTGGGAGTCGAATATATTTTCTCACAGTCCTGCAAGAACGGCCGTACGTCATTTGATGCTTTGCGTCTGTATTTGCGTTCCAAACTGTGGTGGGATTCGTCGTTGGATTACAACACGCTTTTCGATAATTTCTTTATCAATTATTATAAATCGGCATCCGAAGAGATGTTGGATTATTTTGAACTGATTCAGGCGCACTATATTACGCTTTACCAGAGCGTAGGCGGAAGCCGTGCGCAAGTCGGATGCGGTAACTGTTTTGATTCGCCGCAATATTACGGAATGGGCAACTGGTCTTACGAATATCTGATGAAGGCCAAAGAACTGTTGCAGAAAGCATATGATGCGGTTGAAAACTCCGAAGAATCGGAGAGCGTCAAGGAAAAACTTCGTGAGCGTATCCGTGTGGAAGAAGTTCACATCGATGGATATCTTTGGAATTATTATTCGACTTTCTATTCGAAAGACGCATACGAAGCACTGGAAGACACTTTTATGGATGATTGCGCACGTTTCGGAATCTCTTATTGGAATGAAAGTACAGTTCTGACAAGAAAGTAATATATGGTGTTCAGGAGGAGTGATTATGAGTAAAAGGTTTCATGTGGCATTGCTTCTTGTAAGCTTAGTGATGTTGTTTACGGCTGTCTTTGTGACGGCTTGCTCAGATCCCGAAAAGGAAAAGATCAAAGAGGAAGTGGGGACAACACAGACGATCGAGATCGGTGCGACGTATCAGATTTCGCCTAAATACCAAGGCAGCACCTTCCGTTCGTCGGATGAGACGATCGTAACCGTTACCGATGGTGGTATGGTTTATGGCGTTGCTGTCGGCAGTGCGAAGGTATACGAGGAAATTCAATCGATCCGAGTCATTTACACATTCAATGTCAAGGAAGCAGAGGAAGTTGATGATAAAGTTTATACCGTAAGCCTTGATAAAGAAAAGTTGAGCATAACCGAAGGCAGCGAGTATCGATTGAAAGCGACAGTACTTGCAGACGGAGCGGAAACGGCGTATGTGGTTTCATGGAGCATTGAAAATGTCGGAGACTGGGTCGGAACAGATGTGATCGAGCTTACCGATAACGACACGAACAATGTTCTCGTGAAAGCAAAGGCTGCTGGTAAAGCGACTGTGAAAGCGACGTATGAAGATGTTTCGGTTTCCTGTGAAGTGACGGTTGTAAGTTCAGAATTTGAACAACTTCCTGTTGTGGAAGAGACGGTAACGCCCGGTGAATCGATCACTTGGAATGAAGTTCCGAATGCTGCACACTATTACGTGAGCGAAGACGAAGGGGAGACCTGGACGCTGAACGATGAGCGCAGTTATACCATTGACAATTCTGCCGGACCTCGTGAGTATAGTCTTTGGATAAAAGCGGAAGGTGACGGTATCAATTTTGGTGATTCTGTAAAGGAAGTGTTGGTTCGTACAAAGTTATACCTTTCGGTGGAAGATGATATTGTTTCCTTTGTTCCGGACGGGAGCACAAGATATGATCTCTATAACGGAACGGCAATGATAAAGGAAAACATTACGGATGGTGCTAATCTTGCAGATCTTGTAGCGACCGGCGATTATGCGTTCACGATAAAGACAGACGCGGGAAAAACGAGTAACGTATTCAACTATTCCACGACGCTTTTGAATGATTATGAAATAAATTCGTTTGACAGCAAACGTATGGAAGCGGAACAGACTGCGGCCAACAGCAATCCTACGACAAAGATATCCTATTCCGATAAATACGCGTATGGAGACGTCGGTCATTCGCTTGAATTCCAGGTGTTGGACACGTATAATTATTACAGCATAATTACGACGGTGGATTTAAGCACGGTAGATATTTTCTACTTCTATATTTACATTGACGGCACGACATTCAGAGATGGGGCAGGTCAAGCAATCGCGGAAGAAAGTTTGCCTGATATTACACGGAAAGAACCGTTTGTCGGAGATGACAATCAGCCGGCTTTCCAATCTCCGTTCAGCATTTCGCTCAGCGCAGGGGAAACATGGAAATACAATGAATGGATCCTCATGGAAGGCACAAGGCGTCCGGGTGTAGTATTAAAGGACAATCATAAGATTGAAATGTTTGCGTTTGCGAACAGCTGGGGCTGGACAGGAAATTACGATGAGACGAAGGACAGCTGCAAATATTT
>CASEFE010000029.1 GCA_949287105.1 uncultured Bacillota bacterium | reverse complement strand
TGTGTTTAACGAGTCAATTCTCGGATTGCCGCACAATAGATGTTTAAGAGCCTCTCAATATTTTTTAAAGAGATGAATTCATCTTTTTGGTGTATGGTCGAAGGTTCGTTCGGGAATTGCGGCCCGAATCCGGCTCCCGAAACCAATGCGCGGGCATATGTGCCGCCGCCGATGGCGATCGGTTCTCCGCTTTGCCCCGTCTGTTCTTCGTATACGCGCCGAAGTGTCGAGATCATAAAACTTTCTTTGTCGTTGTACAAAGCATTTTGGCTGTGTAAAATTTCATAATTTGCGCCCATTTGGTCAATGAGATGCAGAACTTCTTCTTGCGGGATGGTGGCAGGGATGCGAAGATCGACAGTGACGGCAAGCATTCCGTTCTCGTAGCTCGCAATATCGGGCGACATTGTGAGGTGGCCCGTATCGTCGCATAATTTGGTCAGGCCGAGGTTGTCCTCAAATAAGTATCCGTAAATTGCCGCGACGCGTTCATCCTGCTCTGCAAAATAGCCGAACAGGTTTTTGAGCGCGTTGTCGCCTTCGGCAGGGGTGGAGGCGTGCGCCGACCTGCCGCGCGCCACAAGCCGATCTTTTTCCGCTGCGACGCCGTGCTTTGCTGCGGCTGCGTTGTCAAAACGTGCACCTTCCGCAAAGGCAAAATCGCACACCATATTAGGGCGTTCTCCGCCGGACAGGAGAGTAAACGGCGCGTTTTCGAGAGGAAATTGCAGGCGGAGCTGTAAAATTCCTTTTTCTGCCCAGATGACAGGAAAGTCAGCGTCGGGAGAAAATCCAATCGCCGGCATTTGCGCTTTTTTCTTGTAATATTCGATACATTGCCATCCGCTTTCTTCGTTACAGCCGACGATCAGTTTGATTTTTTTGCGCGGTAAAAATCCTTCGTTTTTGAGCGCTTTTAGACAGTAGAGGCAGATGACGGCCGGGCCTTTGTCGTCCATGGTGCCCCGTCCGTAAAGGTTGTCGTTTTCGATTTCTCCGCCAAACGGGTCGTGAGTCCAGCCTGTGCCGGCAGGGACGACGTCGAGATGGCATAAGATCGCAAATTCTTCTCCTTCGCCGAACACCACTTCGCCGACATAGTTATCATAATTCTGCGTTTCAAAGCCCATATTTTTTGCAAGACGCAAAAAATAATCGAGAGATTCGGCGGCGCCTTTTCCGAACGGCATGCCCGGTAAAGCGGGGGCCTGTGCGCTGTCAAATTTTACGATTTCGGAAATGCTTTTGACGCATTCTGCAAAATAACGCTTTGTATCCATATTTTTACCACCTTTGAAAGAAAAACGCTCCTTGCCGTGCATTTTGCACAACAGAGAAGGTGCGCTGAAATTTCAGCCGCGGTCGTTACAAAAATCTCCGCGCTTTTTCGTTCGCGCACCTTTGCGTTATGTAAGGATTGCCGCCTTTCGGACGGCATATGCAATTATGAAAAACAAATAATTGTTCGGGAAAATGATTTTAATGGACGAGCAGGGTGAGCGCCGCTTTGTTCATATGCAGACGGTTTTCGGCCTGATCGTATACAATGGACCGCGGCCCGTCGATGACGTCTGCCATGACTTCTTCGCCGCGGTGGGCGGGCATGCAGTGCATAAAAACGGCATCTTCTTTGGCAAGTGACATCACTTCTTTTGTTACTCGGTAGCGCGCAAGTTTTTTCTTTTTCAGTTCATCATCTTCGTCGTTCATGGAAATGAATACATCGGTATAGACGATATCGGCATCTTTGACTGCCTCGGCAACATTGTCTGTGATGAGCACGTTGCTGAACTGCGAAGCGCGGTCGATGATTTCTTTTGCTGGGCTATAACCGTGCGGGCTGGCGATGGTCACGTCCATATTGACTTTGCTGCAACCGATGATCAGGGAGTTGGCAACGTTGTTTCCGTCGCCTATATAGGCGATTTTGAGATTATCGAGTCTGCCTTTGACTTCCCAAATGGTAAATAAGTCAGACAGGATCTGCAAGGGATGAGCGGAATCCGAAATACCGTTGATGACGGGAATTTCGCAGCAGTCTGCAAATTCGCGGACCTGGGCATCGGTAAATGCGCGCAGGACAAGTGCGGATATTCCGTAACGTCCGAGCATGACGGCGGTATCGCGTATGCTCTCGCCACGCGCAAGCTGCGTTTCGTTTTTCGGCAGGAACAGGTAGTCTCCGCTGAGTTGGCGAATACCCATTTCAAAGGAAACGCGCGTTCTTGTGGACGCATTGCCGAAAATCAGCGCAATGGTTTTGCCGCGAAGTACGGGGCTGTTTTCGCCCACTTTGAATTTTTTTTTGAAAACTTTTGCCGTATACAGAAGTTCAAAAATATCTTCGGTAGACAAATCGGAAACGCGCAAAAGATCATTTTGTTTTATTTTAAATTTCGGGGAATATTTATTGATATCCATTCTTTCTGCTCCAAAGACTGCACGCTATATATTTCGCGAAACAGTTTCTTTACATTATTATAGCAGAAAACCTTTGAAATTACAAGCGGCCGAGTATAAATTGGAGGTAAGCTCATCAATTTTCTTCAACGAAAAAGCAAAAATTCTCCTCTGATGCCTGATACTTGGGCAAATTTAACAGATTCAATTTGATTATTTGTTATTATTGCCCATTGCTTTTTTTTTGCAAATATAGTAAAATAATTACAATAAACGAAAAATCTATTTGATTCAGGGAGGAATCTTATTTATGGCGAGCCTTTTGCTGAAAGGTATTTACAAGGTTTATCCGTCCGGTGTAACGGCCGTTACGGATTTTAACCTCGAAATCAAAGACAAAGAATTTATCGTTTTTGTCGGACCTTCCGGATGCGGAAAATCTACGACGCTTCGTATGATCGCCGGTCTCGAAGAGATTTCACAGGGTGAACTGTATATTGACGGTAAACTCGTAAACGACGTTGTTCCGAAAGACAGAGATATTGCAATGGTGTTCCAGAACTATGCTCTGTATCCGCATATGACGGTGTATGACAACATGGCGTTCGGCTTGAAACTTCGCAAAGTACCCAAGCAGATCATTGATGAGCGTGTAAAAGAGGCGGCGGCGATCCTCGGTATCACCGATTATCTGACCCGTAAGCCGAAGGCGTTGTCCGGTGGTCAGCGTCAGCGTGTTGCGCTTGGCCGTGCTATCGTCCGTGAGCCGAAGGTCTTCCTGCTCGACGAACCGTTGTCCAACCTCGACGCGAAACTTCGTGCGCAGATGAGAACGGAAATTTCCAAATTGCATGCCCGTCTTGCAACGACGTTTATTTACGTCACGCACGACCAGGTCGAAGCAATGACGATGGG
>CASEFE010000028.1 GCA_949287105.1 uncultured Bacillota bacterium | reverse complement strand
TATTGCGAAGGGCGTTGGAATCGGGTTGCCGTCTTGCTGAGAAGGGGGAATTTACAAAACGTGCCTTTTTGAACGGAAAATTGTCGCTCTCTTCGGCGGAAGGTTTGGTAGATATGATCAACGGCGAAAGCGAGGCAGAAGTTCGGGCGGGCTTTGTATTGTATGCGGAAAGGCTGACGAGAGAAATAAAGCGTCTTCAGGATTCATTGACAGAAATTCTTGCGGGGATCGATGCGGACATTGATTTTCCGGAGGAAGATATTGAGCACACCGATCTTGCGTTTGTTCGGACGGATCTTGAAAAAATGAACGGGGAATTGGACAAGCTTCTTTCATCTTACCGAACGGGAAAAAAGATAAAAGAAGGGGTTACGGTCGTTTTGGCGGGTAAGCCGAACACGGGCAAAAGTTCTGTTTTGAATGCGTTGCTCGGCACCGATAAAGCCATTGTTTCTTCGATCGCGGGGACGACGCGCGATGTCGTGGAAGGGAGCATGGAAATCGAGGGCGTGCGTTTTAATCTTTACGATACGGCGGGGATCCATGAGAGCGAAAACGAAGTGGAGAGTATCGGGATCGAGCGAGCCAAAAAACTGATTGACGGGGCCGATCTTGTATTGTTTATTCTGGATGTTTCCGAATCTATGGATGCGGAAGATCGTGCGGTATACGAAGCGATCGCAGAGAAGAAAAAGCTGATCGTTTATAACAAGACAGATCTGAAAGACGCAGGAACGATGGATCCTCCTGCCGATATTCGCGTTTCGGCAAAGACTGGTGAAAATATACAAAAGCTTCGTGAACGCATGTTTTCCATGTGCATGGAAGGGTATCAGGCAGACGCACAGTTTTTGATTGAGGAGCGCCATTTTATTGCTCTTTCGCGGGCGAAAGAGGAAATGGATACGGCTCTTTCGGTGTGTGGCAAGGTTCCGCTTGATCTTTTGGGAGTGCATCTGAAAGCGGCATGGGAAGCATTGGGGGAAATCAGCGGAGAAACGGCAAACGAGCGCGTGATCGATGAAATTTTCGCAAAGTTCTGTGTCGGAAAATAATAGGAAAGTATTGTAAGAATGCTTAGAATTTTATTGATCGGGTAAGAAATTGAATTTTCATAAACCTTGAAAAAATCATGAAAAAACAGGAGGCTGAAATGGATGGTAAATCTTGAATTGTACAGAGTGTTCTATACGGTCGCCAAATGCGGCAGTCTGACAAAGGCGGCGGACGAATTATTTATCAGCCAGCCTGCGGTTTCTCAGGCGATCAAGCAATTGGAAGGGCAGCTGGGAACAACGCTTTTCAACAGGACGCATCGCGGAATGGAATTATCCGAACAGGGCGGAAAGCAGATATTTTCAATTGTCGAAAAAGCGTTGGCAGAGCTGGATTCGGCTGAAAACCGATTAAAAGAGATCCACACCAAGGCAACCGGTACCATTCGTATCAGTGCATCCGATACTATTTTTTCGTATGTTCTAATCGATAAAATTGCGGCTTATCATGATATGTATCCGGACGTAAAACTGAACCTTATCAACTGTACGACGACGGAAACCATCGAACTTCTCAAAAACAATAAATGTGATATTGCATTTTTGAATTTACCGATCGACGATAAAGATTTTACCCTTACCGGAGTGGTGATGTCTTTGCATGATACGTTTGTTGCCAACAAACGCTATGCCGCTTTGGCGGAGAGTGTGCAACCTTTGAAAACGATGCATGATTATCCGCTTTTGATGTTGGATCAAAGTACGGTAACGCGCAAAGCGATCATACAGTTTTCGCATTCGATCGGTGTTCATCTGCATCCGGAAATTGAGTGCGGCAGCCTTGAATTGATGATTCAGCTTGCAAAATGCGGGGTAGGCATTGCGTGTGTGCCGAAAGAATATGTTCGGCGGGAATTAAATGAAGATTCTTCGTTGTTTGAAATTAAAACGGAACCGTCATTGCCTGCGCGTTCGGTGGGAATTGCGTTTCCGCAAGGGCAACCCGTTTCGTATGCGACAAAGGCATTTTTTAAGTTGTTTAACAACGAAACCTAAATAAGACAAACGAATTTGTTGCGAAAGTTATAAATTTATGAAAAGAGATAGTAAAAAGCGCGGGGCGGACTTTTATAAAGTCCGCCCCGCGCTTTTGGCTTATT
>CASEFE010000027.1 GCA_949287105.1 uncultured Bacillota bacterium | reverse complement strand
CAATCATAAGATTGAAATGTTTGCGTTTGCGAACAGCTGGGGCTGGACAGGAAATTACGATGAGACGAAGGACAGCTGCAAATATTTGTATAATTTCTATCTGGATGAATTTTACATGCAGAGCGATATCGAATTCTCGTTTGGAGATGACGATCTCGTAAACTTTGTAGCGGATGATGGTATTACGGCAAAATTGTACGATTCGACGGGCAAGAATTTCATAACGAATGTCGAGAACGAATACGATATGGCAGCGCATTCTAGCGAGCTTGGAATCACATCAACGGGAGATTATACGTTTATTGTGAGGTTCTACCAAGAGGATCGCTTGATGGAGAGTCGCAAAGTTGTATACAGCACGAAGAACATCAATAAAAATGAGATCACGTCGTTTGACAGCAAGCGTTTGGAAGCGGAGCAGGTAGCAGCTTGCGGTAATGCGGTTACAAAGCTTTCATATTCTGACGAGCATCGGCGCGGAGACAGCGGTAATGCTTTGAAATTCCAAGTGTTGGATGCGTATAATTATTATGATATTCTGACAACGACCAGTCTTGCAGACGTGCAGAATTTCTATTTCTATATTTATATTGACAGTACTTCCTTCACATCCACTAGCGGGGAACCGATTGCTAAAGAGAATTTACCGGCATTGACGAGAAAAGAGCCGTTTGTCGGGGATCAGAATGAAAGCATTTTCATTTCGCCGTTCAGCATTTCCGTCGCTGCAGGGCAGAATCTGGAATATGATACATGGATCCGCATGGAAGGCACACGTCGCAGTGAAGTTGAATTGACGGACGAATACAAAATATCTCTTTATGCGTTTGCAAACAATACCGGTTGGACTGGCGTGTATACCGGCGATCATGCGATTTATCATTATAATTTCTATCTGGATGATTTCTACACCTATGGTAATGGCGTTACGTCGTTTTCGGTTGAGAACGATACCATTCACTATACTGCTGAGGCAGGTGTAAGCGCTAAATTGTATGACGGGGCTGGCGAAACATTTATTGCAGATATTACTGACGGCTACGTATTGTCTGACCATCACGTCGATTTGGATATCACGGCTACCGGCGATTACGGCTATACAGTTCAGTTCTATAAAGACGGGGTTTTAGTAGATTCCCGTGCGATAGCTTATAGCACGAAGAATATCAACGAAAAAGAAGTCAATTCTTACAACAGTTCGCGTGATAAAGATACAATGTATGCTCCTTATGAAGATCCGACCTATGCAACACATGCGTCACTGACTTCGGAACAGCGCGTAGGTGACAGCGGTTATTCCTGGAAGCATGTTATGTATACGCAGTATGGAAATTACGAACTTCGCAGTTTCAATGATCTGAGTAACGTGAAATCGATTTCGTTTAAGATGTATGTTGATAAAGCTTCGGTACGTGATGGGGCAGATGTTCCCGTTGCGGCGGAAAATGTTCCTGCTTTACAGCTTGGAATATTCGCTATGTCGAATGATTTTGTATCCTGTACGCTTGCGGAAGGTCAAACTTTTGAGTATAATACTTGGGTGACGGTAAATGTTACGAAATTAAAGGCGAAAGAAGAGCGCGCCGCGTTTATACTCACGACGGATGCAAATTGCCTTGGAACTTTCTATTACATGACGTTCTACATCGATGATGTGTATGCAACGGAATATTTTGAATAAAACTGTGTAATAAGAAAATTGGGCAGGCGGCGGCAGATTGGCCGCCGCCTGTTTTCAATGAATTGCGAAAAAGCGATTTGAGAAAAGGTATGTGAGAATTTTTAAGTAAAAACAAGAGTCAAAACAGGTTGCGCTTAGCGGAGTGAAGGATGGAATCGATTGAAAATTTGGTAAAAAAGTGTGAAACAGAAAAAGAGGCTGCACAAGTTTGCGTCAATGTCAATAAATATTCTTCTTTGTGCAGGGAAGAGGAATGGACGGAATATTGCGGCGGTGTCGGAAAAAAGGTAAAAGGCACGATCTGGACAGAAGCCTTTATAGCGGCGCTTCGCGAGAATGGCAGGGTATATGTTCCGCAGAGCGATGCAATTTTATATATCGATGCGCCGATCGTCCTTGCGAGCGGGGGTGTATTGTGGGTACATCCGAAAACGCGGATTTTTTTACGGCCGGGAGTCAATACCTGCATGGTGCGTAACGCATGTGCCGATACGGACGGAACGGATGAAGATATTGTGATCCGCGGCGGCATATGGTCTACGCTGACGCACGATTTGTTCGGTGTGGATAACAACGGAAATGATCGCGGGCGATCTTCAAAGGGCGAAGAGGCACTTCCCGGTTCGCACGGAGTATTTTTGATTCGGAACGCGGCGGGAGTGGTATTGTCAGGAATGACGATCACGGAATGCGCGGCGTTTGGGGTGCAGCTCAATGCATGTCGAAAATTTTAAGTGGAGAACATTACCTTTCGCGATCATAAGCGTGACGGCGTACATATGGGCGGAGAAGTTTATGAAGGAGAGATAAGAAACATTCAAGGCCATACCAATGATGATTTGGTCGCATTGAATGCCTGGGATTGGAACAATTATATCATGACGTACGGCAACATAGCGGATATATATGTTCACGATATTTATGCCGTACATGATCAGATTCGTTTTTTAGCGGGTAAGCATGGAATGATTGAATGTTCGATAAGCCGTGTTCATTTAAGAAATATTCAGGGTATCGATAATATTAAAATGTATCCGCAACCGAATTCGGAATCGCTTGTGTTATACGGAAAAGAAGATCGGTCTACAACGGCAGGAGAGATCAGCGATGTTCTGATCGAGAAGTTGCGTGCGCCGGCGCCGCGGATGTGGCAATCGGACGGCTTGGTTGAAATCGGATCGCACGTAAAAAATTTGCGTATCTGCGATGTTGTGATCGATTGTGAAGAATCTTTATTTAGCGAAAATAAGTATCCGTTTGTGCGGGTAGGCCCGAAGTCGGCGACGATCGTTGTCGATAAAGACAGGCCGGAAACATGGGTAGAGATTTTTGAACCGAATGCAATCGGAATTGCAGAAAATCTGAAAATTGAAGGTTTGAAATTTGGTTCAAAACCCTGGAAGGATAAAACGAATGTCGTGGCGGCGGTAGCATTACAGAAAAATGCGGATTATCCGAAAACGACGCCGCAGGGCGGAACCGGTTACGGAAAAATCCTTTTAGTGGAGATCGAGTAAAGGGCGCCGAAAAGAAAAAAAACACGGAAGATCGCATGGCGATCCATTCCGTGTTTTTGATGCATAAAGCATTAAATTTCGAGATGAGCTGTATAATGTTTTCTGTATTGTGAAGGAGTCAAATGGAACAATTCCTTAAAGGCGACATTGAAAGCCGCTAAAGAATAAGAAATTTCATTTGCGATATAGATGATCGGATAATTTGTAGATTCAAGAAGATTGCGCGCATGATTGAGTTTAATGGTATTAAAGAGGCGGACAGGGGTGGTATCTGTATATTGTTTGAAAAGCCTTATGATGTGCGTATGCGAATAATTGGTATCGCAGCATAATTCTTCGACGGATTTTGAAAAATTGGCTTTATCGTACATTTTATTGAGGATCTCTTCCAGAACGGCGGGATAACGCGGTTTGGAAATATCGATCTGTTTGATTTCGTTGGCGAATATTTCGTGGAGTAAATCAAGGAAGAGAAGCTTCAGCCTTAACAAATATTGCGGATCATTTTTTTTCATCATTTGCAGGTGTGTAATGGCATCGAGTATTTTGGTGGTCATGTGATCGGAGACATGGAACAGGCAATTGTCCATGTCACAGATTTTTTTGTAAAAGTCTTCGCTGAAAAAACGAAGCTGATTTTCCATAATGGTACGATTGACGATCACGTTGATGTGATTATGCGTTTTTCCCGGAACAGTGAGAAGTGCATGTTCATCGGAAGGGCGTATAAGCAGTAGATCGTTTTTTGTGAGGGGGATTTTTTTGCCGTTGATCAAGTGCATTACTTCGCCGGCGGTAATGACGGTAATTTCCCAAAAAGTATGAGAATGAAGTTCGGGATAGCTTCCATGATTATAGAAATAATAAATTCCGTTTTGTGCGACGTCTTTCGTGGAAGCGTTAGAAAAAGAATATTTGACCATAAAAATTTCCCCTTATGAATTCGATCGAACCAAGAATATATACAGTATACCATTTTATTTGGAAAAAGTACATACTTTCAAAAAAAAATATGAAAAGCTTGAAAGTAAATAGTATTTATGATAGAATGAAGGAATAAAAACTGCAAGAGCATAAAGGAGCAAACGTATGAGCAAAATTTACGAGCGTATCGGAAAAATATGTGAACAGTTATCCGAACTGTCCGTAAGAGCGAAAATTTCGGTTGAAAATTTTGAATGGCAGCCGTGCGGCTATGAACACGGAAGCGTGATTCCTGAAAAGGGATGGAAAAAGTTTCGAGCGGGAGACAGCTGGGGCGGTGCGGCCGACTCGCATGCATATTTCCGTTTTCGGGCGAATTTGCCGAAAAGCTGGAAAAAAGAGACGACAGAACTGTATGTTGCAACCGAATTGAGCGGCTGGGATGCTGCCAATCCGCAGTTTCTGGTCTATGTAGACGGAAAAATCAGACAGGGTATGGATACCAATCATACGACTTTGGCGTGGAAGACGGGAGTCGATAAAGAAGTGGTTCTTTATGCCTATACTGGTTACGAAATTTCCAAAAAACTTTCGTTGCGTGCTGAGTTTCGCATCATCGATGAACCGACGCGCGCGTTATTGTTTGATTTGCAGGTACCGTATCAGACTTTGGAGTTTTCGGATCCGGAGTCTCGTTCGTATTCGCAGACGATTACGGCGCTGAACGAATGTATAAATCTTCTCGATCTTCGTGAACCCGGTTCGGAAAGTTACAATCGTTCGGTGGCGGAAGCGAGGCGTTATCTGAAAGAAAATTATTATGATCGTTACGGCAAAGAAAACCGTGCGGAAGTGACGTGTGTGGGGCATACGCATATTGACATCGCATGGCTTTGGACGGTGCGTCAGACGCGGGAAAAAGCGCAGCGGTCTTTTGCGACGGTTCTGGAGCTTATGCGCCGGTATCCGGAATATAAATTTTTCTCCTCGCAGCCGATTCTTTATCAGATGGTAAAAGAAGAGGCTCCGGAGCTGTATGCGGAGATCAAACAGCGAGTTGCCGAAGGGCGTTGGGAGCCGGAAGGCGCGATGTGGGTCGAAGCGGACTGCAACCTGATCAGCGGTGAAAGCATGGTTCGTCAGATCCTGTTCGGAAAGCAATTCTTCAAAGAAGAGTTCGGGGTGGACAGCCATATTTTGTGGTTGCCGGACGTATTCGGGTATTCGGCGGCGATGCCGCAGATCTTGCGTCTGAGCGGAGTAGATACATTTGTCACATCCAAGATCAGCTGGAACGACACCAACCGCATGCCCTATGATACCTTCCTTTGGAAAGGGATAGACGGGACGGACGTCCTCACATATTTTATCACGACGCAGGATAAGAAGCGGGAGCCTACCGAACGGTATACGACATATGTCGGTATGGCAACGCCTCGTCAGGTGGCGGGTGCTTATGCGCGTTATGGCCATAAGGATCTGAGTGACGACGTCATGCTGCTGTATGGCTGGGGTGACGGCGGTGGCGGACCGACGTATGAATTTTTGGAAAATATCCGACGTATGAACGCGGGGGTAAACGATTGTCCGCGCGCCAAGACGGGCACGGCATCGGAATTTTTAGAGGGGATCGCGAAGAAAGCGTCTTCGTTCCGCAGGCTGCCGATGTGGTCGGGAGAACTGTATTTGGAATATCACCGCGGTACATATACGTCGATCGCCAAGAACAAGCGGAATAACCGGAAGGCGGAATTTGCCTGTCGGGATGCGGAGCTGATTTCGGCGATTGCGAGCAATGAAACGGGCGCGGAATATCCGAAACAGGTATTGCGCGAAGTTTGGCGTACAATGTTGACAAACCAGTTCCACGACATTATTCCCGGATCGTCGGTGCGGGAAGTTTACGAAGTGACGGATCGGGAGTACGCAGAAGTATTTGAACGCCTTTCAGAAATTGAAGACAAAAGACGAGAAGAATTGTTGCGCAATATTTCTACGCGCGGCGGCTATTTTATTGAAAATACGAACGGAGCGCGGGAATTTGACGTTGTCTGCGAAGATGGAATCTATTCGACGGTACGCGATATTCCGGCTGCGGGATATTGCGTAAGGGAACACTATAATTCGGGAAGGTCGCTCAAAGGCGATCTGAACAGTTTGGAAAACGACTGGTTCCGATTGGAGTTTGATGAAAAGTACCGCATATCCCGTTTGTACGACAAGCGTTGCGGCAGGGAAGTTTTGCAAGAAGGCCGCGTCGGGAACAGGCTTGTGGCGTATGAAGATCTTCCGTTCCTGTACGATGCTTGGGAAGTCAGCGATTATTATAAAGAGAAGAGCTGGGAAATCGACGATGTCAGTTCCGTATCGGTGCGTGAAGCGGGAGATCGTGTAGAAATCACGGTGGAACGTACATTTTTGCAGAGTACGATCCGGCAGACAATCGCTTTGTATCGGGATATAGCGCGTATCGACTTCGATACAAAGGCTGAATGGGCAAATGAACACATATTGGTTAAGACGGAATTCCCTGTGAATATCAATTCTTCGCGTGCGACGTATGAGATACAGTTCGGGTCGGTGGAACGTCCTGCGACGATGAACAACAGTTGGGAGCAGGCGAAATTTGAAGTTTGCGCACACAAATATGTTGACTTTTCGGAATACGGTTACGGCGTGTCGCTTTTGAATGACTGCAAGTACGGGCATGATGTACACAACGGCGTTATGACGCTGACTTTGTGGAAGTGTGCAACTTATCCGAATGAAGCGGCTGATAAGGGTACGCATGTTTTGACATACAGTTTGATGCCGCATGAAGGAGATTATCGCGAAGCGGGCGTGATCGGGGAAGCGTATGCGCTGAACGATCCCATTCGCGTGACGCGTGTGGAAGCAAAGAACGGCACGTTAAAGGATAATTTCTCGTTTGTTGAATGTGACGAGAAATCGGTCGTTGTAGAAACGGTCAAGCAAGCGGAAGACGGGGATGGCTGGATCGTTCGCTGTTATGAAGCGTGCAATCGTCGCGTAAAGGCGAACTTCCGTCTCGGTATTTCTTATACAGAGGTTTCGGTATGTGATCTCATGGAAAAAGATCTTAAAAAGTTGCAGGCGGGGGCCGATGGGTTCACATATGAATTCAAACCTTTTGAAATTGTCACTTTCAAAGTGAGGCAGTAAAAAGATGAAAAAGGAAATCAGTTTTCAGACATTATATGAAAAAGTATTGGGCGGTTGGATCGGCAAATCTTTGGGCGGAATTGTCGGTGCGCCGGTAGAGTGTCACAAGGTGCTCGGCAATTTTACAAGTTCTGACTGTTGGCCGGACACTTTGTATCCGAACGACGACCTGGATATACAGGTCGTATGGCTGGAATTGCTGGAAGAGTACGGAAGCCGTGTCACCTCGAAGGAAATGGCAGATATCTGGCAGGAAAGATGCTGGTATAATTTTTCCGAATACGGATTTTTCCTGTACAATCGCCAGCGCGGTATAGAACCTCCTTTAAGCGGAAAATTTAACAACTGGTTCTGTAAAGAATGTATGGGATGTCCCATTCGTTCGGAAATCTGGGGTATGTTCGGCGCTTGTAATCCTTTATTGGCGGCGAAAATGGCGCGTTATGACGGTGAATTGGATCACACGGGTGTGTCTGTGGAAGCCGAACGGTTTTTTGCGGCCGCGGAAGCGGAAGCATTTTGCGCAAAAGATCTGAATGAATGTCTGCAAGCAGGGCTTTCGGTTCTCTCTTCGGGAAGTTCGCTTCGTGCCATATACGACGAAGTGCAGGAATTGTATGCCAAATACCAAAGCTTGGAAGGCGTACATTTGCCTTTAATGCGTCGGTTCGGGCATAGGGATTATTCCAAAGTGGAAATCAATTTTGCGTTTACGCTGTTATCGCTTTTGGTTGGCGGCGGCGACATGAAAGAGACGATCGTGGCGGCGATCAATTGCGGCTGGGACAGCGATTGTACCGCCGCAACAGCGGGTTCTCTTTTGGGAATCTTGCACGGGGCGCAGGCTTGTCCGAAGGACTGGGTAGAAAAAATGGGTGAGCGGCTTGATTGCGACGTCAATGTCCGGCACAAGAACGCATTGCTCACGGAATTTGCCTATGATACCTGTCTGGTGATTGCGGAAGGTGCGCAAACGGTCAATCGGAAACTTAAAATCACAAATATTCCGCAAGAGGCACAAAAGAAGGTGGAAGAGCGGTTAAAATCGCGCAGTAAACCTAAAAAAGTGCGGTTGCGTGCTATCTATCGGCAAGGTTTGAGCATCTCATCGGATACACCTACGGAGATTTCTGTGCAAGTGACCAATCGAGGCGATGCATTTCAAGGCAAGGTATGTGTAAACGCGGATGCGGATTTACAGATCAGCTGTCCGCAGACGGTGGAAGTTGTGCATGGGGCAAGCAAATTTGTCCTGTCCTGCACATATACGGGCAAAGAGCTTCGGGATAAAAACCTCATACAGGTCAAAATATTGCGGGATAAAGAGTGCGTTGCGGAATTGAACACCGGGCTGATCGGAGCTCGGCCGTGGCTGATTTACGGGCCTTATTTTGATATATACGATCACAGTAAATTTGATAAAAACCCGTACAGAAACGAAGAAGTCATTACGCATCCCAATCATATCCCGGGCAACTTTGAAGTTATGGTCCATAATTATGTGTATAAGGATCAAGCCTATCTCAACGAAAAAGAACTTTTGAAACAAGACTTGCCTTCGGAACGTCCTCTTTTGGTTTATACGGAGGAAGATCGCCTCACAAAAGAAGAATTCGGCGGATTTGAAGGAGAGAGTTGTTATTATGTAGTGCGGGAAGTGATCTGCCCGAAAGATCATGATTGTCTTGCCGTATTTTCGTGCTGTGCGCCGCTGACGGTATGGGCAGACGGTGAGAAAGTATACGAAAAAGAGGAAGAAGGTTCATGCGGTCTGTTGGATATACGGATACCTGTCACTTTCCGTGCGGAAAAGCCGATGCGGTTTGTGGCAAAGGTATACAGCCGTACCGATGCGCGGGAGCTGAGCATGTTCTTTGTGGAGCATTTTACGGAAGATAAGTCTCGCGGGGTTTCGTTTGCGCTGGATTGCATGCGGTATGTAAAGCCTGCATTTTTGCCGGAGGAAACGAAAAAATATCCTTTTCGCGGTTGATCGGATTGCGAAAAGAGAAAGAGAATTGAAATAGCGGAAGGGCAGGTTCATGGCGGACAGCAAACGATTTTACTATGTTGCGGAAGACGGCTGGTGCGGCGATTTTATTCCTTTTTATGAAGATGGGATCTTTCATCTTTTTACGATTATCGGAAAAGAATGGCGGCATTTGACGACACGGGATTTTGTCGACTTTCAGGAACATGGTGTTGCCCTTCCTTCCGGTGGAGATGAGGCGCAGGATCAGTTTGTCTATACGGGGAGTGTCATAAAAATCGGAACACGTTACCATATTTTTTATGCAGGGCATAAAAATGACGCATATCCGAACGGGTTGGCGAGCGAAGTGGTTTTGCATGCGGAGAGTGCAGATTTATATACATGGGAAAAGAAAGACGATGTGTTTTTTGCGCCTGATCCAGACAGGTATGCGCTCGATTGCTGGCGTGATCCGATCGTGTTTGCGAGTGAAGACGGGTATACGATGCTGCTTACGGGAGCATTGAAAGACGAAGGCGTGGGGCGGCGCGGTTGTATCGTGAAAGCGACGTCCAAAGATTTGCGGCATTGGGAAGCGCTGGAACCGTTGTATTCCCCGTATTGTTACGATTCTTTGGAGTGCCCCGATTATTTTCAAGTCGGAAAGATGCAATATCTGATTTTTTCGACATATACGCGTTGGTGGGAAACGCAATACCGAACTTCTTGTGACGGAAAAGTCTGGCATACGCCAAACGACGAAGTATTTGACGGTAGAGCTTTTTATGCGGCGAGAACGGTTGCGGCGAATGGTCGGAGATTTTTGATCGGCTGGACGGCATTGCGCAAACATTACAAAGACGATGAGCCGTATGTATGGGGCGGCAATCTTACGGTGCATGAGCTTTTTGCGGATGAAAACGGAAATGTGGCGGTCAATCTTCCGCCTGAAATCGAATCAAGATTTGTAAGGCCCTTGCCGAAGTCAAAGGCCTTGCACTACGGAAAGGGAGAATGGTCTTTTTCGGAAGAGAAGATCGTGGGGAAAGACAGCGGTTATTCTTCCGTCTGTATTGCAAAATGGGAAGAAACCTGTCTGATCCGCACAGTCATTCGTATTCGAAACGGTGCGGCAGGTATTGTATTCCGCGCGTCTTATCCGAAGTTTGATAAATGGTGTTCGGTCGTTGTGGATACGAGAAAGCGGCGGCTGTATTTTGATCGTTCCAACAAATATTTCAACGATCAGTTTTTTGACGAAGAGCGTCCGATCGAGTTAAAAGAAGACGGAATATACGAACTGAAAGTTGTCTGTTACGGTTCGATGATCGTCTGTTATCTGAATGGGAAAACGGCACTCAGTACCCGTTGTTTTGAAATTTCGGGCGATAAGTTCGGCTTGTTTGTGCAGGACGGAGAAGCGGAATTTTTAGAAACGCAAGGAATGGGATTGTAAGGAAGGAAAGGGGCGTGAACGACTTTTATTTTCTCGATGAAGACGGAATAACGCTGCACTGTATACAACAAGCGGGGGAGGACCCCGTAACGGTTTCGCGGACCAACCACAGCGAACGGACGCAGTATTTCCCGAAGACGCGTGTTCTGAATCGCGCTCATTGTCGGGAGCGATTTTTTTTGCTGACGGGAGATCTTGCCCAGGCGGGCATCGCGCGGTCAAATCCGGTTGCGGGGATCGAGCCGATGCCGCTTTTGTTTGGAACGTTAAAAATTTTTGTTGACGGGATTGCGGCGGAAGACATGACCACGGAGGCATCTTTTTTTCCGCACGGAACGCGTTGGGTTTGTTCTTTCAAAAAAAGCGTTTTGAAGATAGAGGCAACATTGGCGTCCGAGCACAGTGCCTATGTATACATGCGGTTGGAGGACGAAAAAGGACGGGCAAGAAAGGGAAATTTCGAATGCAGATTCGGCGGTGCGCGTTTCGGTTCAAGGCCGTTCGATGCAGGTTGGATCGGTCCGCAAGGCGAAATATTTGACGGCCGTATCGAGGAAAGCAGAGAGCATATTTTTTCCTTGCTGTCTTCCCAAAATCAGGAATGCGTCTGTCGGTTTTCTTTTATTTCAGAAGCCCCGATCGGATATGAAACATCGGACGGACAGGTCATTGCAAAAGCAAAAACGTCGCAGTTATGTTTTGCCGTCGATGTGATTGAAACGCCTCTTTTGAGCTTGTCGGCTGCGCGAAAGGCGATGGAAGAAGGAGAGCTTTTTTTCCGTAAGCTTTTGGCAGGCTGTGTGACGGACGTTGCGCAAAAACAGATCGCGGCAGCGTTTCGCCGTGCGGTGGTCGAGCAAACGTATACGCATTACAAAGATGCGTGGCTGGAAAGCGGACATTGGTTTACCTGTTACTGGACAAACAATTACCAGATTTCGGCGGCGCTTGCTCTTGGACAGGATGATGCGGCGCGAAGGGCGCTCGTTTTTTTCGGAACGAGGCCAAACGGATATAATTGCATCGATGCGCAGGGGAATACGGCATGGCTGTATCCGACGGGCAAGGAAGAAAAAATATACGGTTACGAAGGGCTTCCCTATTATCTGTATGAGCTTTATGAATACGTCGAAGCAACGGGCGATCTGACGGTCGTGGAAGAAGTTTTCGATACCGTAGATCGATCGCTTCGGTATATGTTGCACATCCGCACGGATGCGCGGAGCGGCTTGATTGGTTGGCGGCACGGTTGCAACGCCTTTTTGTATCAGGCAGACAGTTTGTCGTTGCCTGGAAGCGCAACATCGCCCAGTATCATGATGGGCGGTATGTTTTGCCGTTTTGCTTCTCTTGCGGAGCGGATCGGCCGAAAGGAAGAAGCGGCTTTCTATCAAGAGCGCGGCAGGTCATTGCTGGAATCGGCCAAGCGTCTTTTATGGAACGAACAAGACGGAACGTATATCAGTCATTGGGATTTGGATGGTGTACGGCAGGAAGCGCATTATTATACAGATTATATTTTCCCGGTTCTTTACGGTAAGGAAGATGAGAGAGAGGCGTATGTACTGTTGGAGCGCCTCAAAGAGCGGCTGAACTTTGTTTCGGTAACGGGCGAATTATTGATGCGGGTCGGCGAGCTGAAACCGTCGATGTTCGGGAACGATAACGTTATGCCGACGCAGACAGCGGAAGCGGCGCGCGCATTTTTTCAGGTAGGCGACGCAAAGACGGGCGTTTCGTTGTTGCAAGGGATCGCGCGGGCCGTGACGGTAAATACCGAACAGCCGGGGAGCTTTCCGGAACGCATGGATCTGTCCGGCAAGGGCGAATACAATTATATGTTCGGAAATCCTTCCGCATCATACGTTTATTCTTATATCCGCGGTTTGTTCGGTATAGAAAGGCGGGAGGGCGGAAAAGTTCTCGTATGCAATGCCTCTTTCCCGGAAGATTGGCCGAAGGCGTCGTTGTGCTTGCCGTATGCCGAGTTATACTATGAACGGTTTGGCGGAAGGGTAAAATATACGTTCAGAACAAAAGCAAAGCGCATACTGCTGCGTCCTTCATTTCCTGCGTTTACAAAAATCGAAGTGTCCGCAACAGGGGTAAAAAGCAAAAAAGTTACCGAAGTTGCGGCGGTCAATGCGGCAAAATACGAATTGGAGTTTGTGTTGGACGGTAACGAAGCGACGGTAGAAATTTCGCTTTTTGAAACCGATGCGATCGATACGGCGTTACAGGCAAAGACGGCGGCAATCGAACAGGAACAGACGGAGTATTCATTGGTCGAAAAGCGCGGGCAGACGTATGTGATGAAGGCGCAAAAGATAAAGCCGAGCGTGGAAGTATGTCTGCATTGCGCATATGACCGTACATACAGATTCGGCGGGTTTATTAAAGTCAATGAAGAAAAAATGGCACCCTCCGTTTTAGAAGTGCGTATGGAAACGCCGGAAGGTGAAATTTCTTATCGCGAAGAAATTGACTCAATCGGCATAACGGCATTGAAAGAAAGGCTGTTTATGCGTTCTCCTTTGCGCATACTGCAAGCCGAGTACACACTGTATGCTGCGGACAAAGTCTTATTCCATAAAAAAGAAAATTTGCGTGTGGAGATCGGCGATGATTTTACCGAAGAGAAGTTGGATATGCGAACTCTTCACTTAAATCTCGATGATCGTCTTACACATTCGTTTATGCGTGCAAAAAGTGCATGGCGGGATACAGAGAAGTATCCGATTTTGCCGAGTCCGCCCGCCTGCGGCAATCGGTTGCAGACGCCTGCCGGTATATTCCGCGTGAAGGATGCGCCGGAAGCGGGAGAAAATTGTCTTAGCGCCGCGCTGATAGAACGGGGCTTTCTGCATGATGAAACACAGTTGCCAAAGTCTTGTGCGCATGCCGATTCGTTGACGATTCCGATCGGAAAAAAGGCATGGAATGTCGGCTTGCTGCTGGTTTCGGAGCTGGCGGCGCGATTGAGTAAAGCGGAGGCGGCAAGAATAATATTTAATTATGAAGGCGGCAAGAAGCAAGAATGCGGATTGCGAGCGGGCAAGGAGCTTGGCGGCTTTTTCAACAACTATGCGCAAACGGCATTGGCAAAAGTTCGGTTGGACGGAATGCTGAATTTCGATGAAGGGACAGTACTTTGGTTTCCGACAGACGGAAACAGGGTTTTAGAATCTTTGAAAATCGAAGTTTTATTGTATGATTGTCAGATCGCGCTGCTCGGTGTGGACGTACTTTGTGCGTCGTTATCGAAATAACGGACAGGAGTTAAAAAATGATTTATAAACCGCAGACGGGTTGTTTTAAGGACAATTTTTTGCTGTATGAAAACGGAACCTATTATTTGTTCAGTATGTTTTTGAAGGATGCCGCAGGAAACAGAGACGAAACGGGTTACAGAAATGTATTTCTTGCCACATCAAAAGACAGCGTGCATTGGAAAGATCACGGCAGAGTGATCGCGGATGCACCCTTTCCCGTATGGGCGATGATGGTGTACAAAGTCGGGGATTTTTATGTGATGAATCACGGAAGTTTCGGGCAAGAAGGGATGCAGAATGTAATCAAGCTTTGGAAGTCAAACGATCTTTACCATTGGGAATACATGGGAGAAGAGTATGACGTATATCCCGATTACAGTCAATGCGAAAAAAATTCACGGTTGGACTGTATGTATGTGATCCGCGAAGAAGACGGGTATTATGGTTTTGCCACCGGCCCGCAATGGCTTTTTAAATCGGAAGACGGTGTGCATTGGAAAAGTCTTCCTACACCGAAGATCGAATGGGGAGAATTTCCTCCGTCGCCGATGTCTTCGGAAGAAGGGATCTTTGAAGTTGCAGGCTGTGAAAAGATCGGAGGGAAATATTATCTGATCGGCGGTTGGTTCAATTACATGGGATACAGCGGTTATGCGGATTATGTGCTGACGGCTGATCGGGCGGAAGGGCCTTTCAGGCCTTGCAGTCCGAAATACAGGCTGAACGGACAATCGGAGCGGTGGGTCTGTTTATGGGCGCGGTATTTGCGGAGTCCGGATGGTCTGCTTGTGTCAAATTATATGATCGACGGATATTCGTATGAATGCGGAACGACTTGGTTGCCGCCTCTGAAAAAAGTTGACTGCGACGGAAAGAGTATTTCGTTAAAATATTGGAACGGAAATGAAAAGCTCAAAGGAGAGCGCATCGATTTTCCCATGCAGGAAATGAAGCCCATCGCGATGCTGGAAAAATGCGGTACACATTGGGGAGAGGACTGTTTGGAAATGGAAACGGACAAACAGTATTCGTCTCTTTGTAAGATCAAAACGGAATATTACGGCGTGTACTTTCCGACGAAAGAAATTGAAAACGGGATTGTGGTGGAAGGAAAAATAAAGGCAGAAAGCCGTAGCCCGCGTGAGATCGGAAGCGGAGCCGGGTTTTATTTTCCGGAAACGGAGAAGAGCGGAACCGCAGTTTTATTGACGACGTACGGAACGATGCGGATCGGTGAAATGAAGGAAGCGGGCGGAAAGATTCTTTTTGCCGCGGAAGACGAAGCGCATACGGGAATTTGTTCTACGGCAACAGGCCTTACAGGTAAGAAGGAACAGGCATTTCGTCTGATCATGCGCAAAAACATGTTTGAAATTTATCTTGACGATGTTTTGGTGCAGACTTTCAATACGACGCACGAGTATCCTTTGATCGGACAAACGCCTTTCGGTATAGGTTTTTTGGCTGAGAACGGCAAAGCGATTTTTTCGGATATAAAAATTTGGAAAATGTCGGTCTGATAACAGAAAAAAGAATCCAAAAAGCGGATTTTTAAAGGAATTAAAAAGAGAGAAGATTTTGAAAATCTTCTCTCTTTTTATTGCTCGATCAATTGTAATTTATCATTCTGCTTCCATATCCATCGTTTCGAGCAGAAAACTTACAGGGCGAAACCCGTCGTTGCAGGAAATCATAGCCGACTTTTTATTCTTCATCCAACCGTCATAAAAGTTCTCGCCGCCGTGAGAAAGTGCCAGTACAAAAGCGGATATGCTGTCCCAAGCGCTATCGCAAAAACCTTGCGGTTTTTTCCAACCGTTTGCGATAAATACTTGTCCTTCTTGCATATCGCAAGCGTGCGAAATCGGATTTTCGTATTTTTCAATTAAGTCTTTATAACACGCTGTTTTCATGACAGTAATTTTAACTTTTTTCATTATGCGTTTCCTCCAAAAAATTACTGTTTGTTTTATTATATAACGAACAGCTTAAAAAGTAAAGTCAAAGCGTATTGCATTACTTACAAGGTTTTGTGTGTTATACTTATTATTTTGTGGTAAAAAACAAAATTGGCAGTTCGGCAAATTTGAATTTTTTATATGCGGCAATTTTATATAAGCGGTTGCTTTGATTCCTGATTAAGAAAATTCAAAATTCTCTTGCAAAAAGGCAAGAAAGATGATATAGTAAAAAAGAGAGCGTCTTGGGCATTTGAATGAAAAAAGTTTGGTTTTGAATGCCTGTCTGGCGCAATTTAGAAAAGCAAAGAGGAATGGAAAATGAAAACATTGCATTTGGTGTGCAACGCGCATCTGGATCCGGTCTGGCAATGGAGTGCCGAAGAGGGGATCGGCGCCGCATTATCGACATTTGCCAGCGCGGTCAAACTGGCGGAGAAATACGATTATATTTTTTGTCATAACGAAGCTTGGCTGTACGAATGCACGGAGCGTTATGCGCCGGATCTGTTTGAGAAAATAAAAAAGCTGATCAACGAGGGAAAATGGCGCGTGATCGGCGGATGGTTTTTGCAGCCGGATTGTCTGATGCCTTCGGGGGAGGCTATGTTTCGGCAGATCGAGAAAGGCATGCGCTATTTTGAGGAAAAATTCGGGGTGCGGCCGCAGGTGGCTGTGAATTTTGACCCGTTCGGGCATTCGCGCGGTTTGGTTCAGATTTTAAATAAATGTGGCCAAACGGGTTATATGTTCATGCGGCCATATGGTCCGTATATCCGAAAGCAGCTGGATCTTCCGGCAGAGGAATTTCTATGGCGCGGGTATGACGGAAGCACGGTATGCGCGGTGCGGACAACGGAATACAATTCTCCGCTCGGAAACGCGGTGGAAAAGATTCGGCTGGACATGAAACGGCACGCAGAGAAAGAGACGGGGTATTCGATGTGGGGCGTCGGCAACCACGGGGGCGGACCTTCCTCAAAAGATCTTGCGAATATCGGAGAACTGATCGAAACGGAGCCTGTCAATATTATTCATTCATATCCGGAAAAATTATTTTCTGACTTAAAATTTGAAAAGGAATATGATGGTTCTTTGATCGTATGTATGCCGGGATGTTACACGTCTATGAATCGCGTAAAGAAAGGGTATTCGGCGTTGGAGACAAAGTTCTTTTTTGCAGAAAAGATCTGTGCGGCAGCCGCGATGAAGACAGGAATGAAGTATCCTCAAAAATCATTGGAAAGCGCAGAGCGGGATATGCTTGTGGTGCAGTTTCACGATATTTTACCCGGATCGTGTGTGGAGAGCGGGGAGAAATATGCACTGGAAAGGATCGCTCATGCAGGGAGCGAATTGCGCGAGGTGATCGACGATGCGTTTTTCCGTATGATCGGGGACGGAAAACCCGTAGGCGAGGGGGAATATCCGATCTATGTATTCAATCCGAAAACGTATGCGTACAAAGCGCGGATCGCCTGTGAAATGTCGGTGATCCAGACCGATTTATATGAGGAAGAACGTACATATCCGCAGGTATTTGACGAAGCGGGCAATGCTTTGCCGACGCAGACGGTCAAAGAAGAGAGCAGTATCAGTCTGGATTGGCGAAAGAATGTATTGTTTGAAGGCGTTTTGCAACCTTTCAGCATGAATCGCTTTATCGTCAAGACGTCTGTGCGAAAGGTAGAGAATTTAGAAAACGGGACGGGAGATATTGTCTTTGAAAATAAAGATAAGCGTGTCGTGATCGGGAAAAAGAGCGGGTTGATCGAAGAATATGTAGTTTGCGGCAAGAAATACAATGCTGGGCCGTTGTTCCGGCCGTATTTATATGAAGACAATGCAGACCCTTGGGGAATGAGCGACGAGCAGAGGCTGAACGGAATCGGAAAAAATCCGCAGGAATTTTTATTGACCGAAAAACCGACGGGCGTTTTTTCGGATGCGTGCGGTGTTCGCATCGTGGAGGACGGAGTAGTTTGCCTTTGTGCCGAAGCATTTTTCAAAGCCGATGAATCGATGATGCGTTTGACCTATAAAATTTACAAGGAAGGGCCGGAAGTGGATATTTCCTGCGATTTATATTGCATGAATCCGGATTCGATTGTAAAATTAAGCGTTGCGGCTGAGGCGGAAGAAGTTTTGGGTGGGCAAATGTATGGAGAAGAGAGTCTGTTTACGGATGGAAGAGAGTGTATTTTTCAAAAATATGTAGCACTCAAACAAGAAAAAGATTATCTGCAAGTGATAACGGGCGATCTTTACGGCTGTTCTTATCGGGAAGGTGCGTTGCGCTTAAATCTGGTAAGAACGGCAGCATATTGTGCGCATCCGGTTGAAAACAGGCCGCTTTTGCGGGAGGGAATTTATACTCCCCGCATGGATATGGGAAAAAGAACATTTGATTTTCGGATGACGGTCGGAAAGAAAACGGAGCTGAATCGAAATAAAGATATATACATTGAAAAGCCTTATGCCGTACAGGTATTTCCGAGCGGGAAAAGCGAGATCAAAAAGCGCGGCTTTGAGACGGATAATCCGGCGATCAGCGTCGCGAGTATCAGACGGACAAAACAGCACGGCTATTTATTGCGGCTCTATAACGGAAACAATTCTTCGCAGCAGACGGAACTGAAAGTGAGTAGGATAAGTCAGGTACTGCAATTTGGCGCTTTTGAAGTAAAGACGGTTGTTTTTGACGGCAAAAAAATATTTGAACTGAAAAACGCGCTGGATTGAATAATGATTTTCTGATCGGCAAGACAAGATTTAAAAACTTTGATTGGATGCCGCAAACAGACATAAGGTCCTACTCATAGAAGTACAAGACTATATTGGTAAAAGGAGTTATAGTTTCGTGGAAAAGTTTACGATTGCAAAGGACGCGATGTTTAACGGTTGGCCGGATGTTGCGATGACGGAAAGCGGAGAGCTGTTGTGTGTTTTTACGGAATGTGAAAGTCATACCGATCGGAGAAATTCTTCGCTTGTTCTTGTGCGAAGTTCCGATCGCGGAAGGACGTGGAGTAAAAAGACAAAGATCAGCGAGACATCCTTGA
This sequence comes from uncultured Bacillota bacterium, assembly GCA_949287105.1. Taxonomy (GTDB): domain Bacteria; phylum Bacillota; class Clostridia; order Christensenellales; family Borkfalkiaceae; genus Borkfalkia. Next base: position 8,575 of record CASEFE010000027.1, on the reverse strand, counting down.
ACGGAGAAAATATTTTCAACAATGCACGGATCCTGCGTATGAAAGACGGAAGGATGCGTATCCTTTGCGACAGGCTACCGACTTTATGGGAAGAATCCTCCCATGCACAAGTGTATATGTGGGAAGGCGGGAAAGACGGCGTTTTTGAAACGCCGCCGAAACCGTTGGAAGTTTTCGGGATCGTGCCGGATAAAATTTTGGAAACAGCAAGCGGAGAGATGCTGTTGGCGGCGCACCATAAGGATGAAAAGACGGGAAAACTCGTGCAGTACGTTTATTTCAGTAAAGACGGAGGAACGAACTGGGAAAACAAGAAGGTAGTGGCGGCGGATCCGAGGTATAACTTATGTGAAGCGACCTTGTTGGAAGTGAAACCGAATGTAATTGTGGCTATTATGCGTGAAAATTCTATGCAGGGATTCGATGCGATGAAAGCGATCTCTTATGACGGCGGGCATACGTTTGAAGGGCCTTATCCGATGCCGATTCCGGGGTGTCATCGGCCGGTTGCAGGATTTTTGAATGACGGAAGTGTCATGATATCTTGTCGGTATCACCAAGGTGGAGTGAGCGGAGCTGGCGCATACCAGAACACATTTCTCGTTTTTACGCGCGCCGCAGATCTTTTGAAAAAACGGCGGGAAGAGCAAGAAACAAGAATTTTCCCTTTGGATTATGATCGAAACGCGAATGCGGACATCGGTTATACGGGCTGGGTGCAATGGGACGACGGCGAGATCTATGTCGTGAATTATCTGGTAGATGACTGGAATAAAGGGCAGATACGCGGTTACAGTGTAAAAAAATCAGATTTTCTTTTATAATTTTCAATCATGTAAACAGTTGCTTGGGTACTGGAAATGGTTAAAACAAGCGAAAGAGGATCGAGCAGGAAGGGGGAAGAGACATGCAGAATAGCCGACGTGTGCACCTTGATTTTCATACGAGCGAATATATCGAGGGGATCGGAACAGAGTTCGACAAAGAGCAGTTTCAAAAGACAATAAAAGAGGCGCATATCACGCAGATGACTCTTTTTGCAAAATGTCATCACGGGTGGTGTTATTATCCGACGAAGGTGGGCACAATTCATCCGCATCTGAAATTTGATCTTTTGGGAAGCCAGATTGAGGCGTGTCATGAAATCGGAGTTAAGGCAGTCGTCTATATTACGGGCGGATGGAGTGCAAAAGATGCACGAGAGCATCCCGAATGGCTCGTTGTTTCCTATGATACGGGAGAAAAGGCATATATGGAAGAGGGTTGCCTGGTAAAGCCGAAACAACGGGAGTTTGACGAGGCAAGGCCAACCTGCTCATGGGATCTGATCTGTTTGGCTGGTGATTATAAACGGCACATTTACGCGTTGACGAAAGAGATTTGCAGCTTGTATCCTTCTATCGACGGGTTGTTTTATGATATTTGCTGTCTGGATATACCTTGCATATGTGAGACGTGCAAGCGCGGAATGGCTGAGCGGGGATTAGACAGTTCCAAAAGAGAGGATGTTTTGTTGTATCTTCGTCAAGAAAAGATCGCGTTTATGGAAGAGTGCGGGAAGATACTGCATGCAGTAAATCCGCGCGGAAGTATCTTTTTTAATTCGGGCGGGGCGGAAATTTCACAGCCGTATTACCGAAATTCGATGACTCATTATGAATTGGAGGATCTGCCGACAGTCAGCGGATACAACAATATATATAATCGGGCAAAATATTTTTTGAAAGAAGGTAAAGAAGTTGTCGGCATGACGGGTAAATTCCGTTATGCTTGGGGTGAGTTCGGGTCTTATAAAAAGGCGGACGCCTTGCGTTACGAATGTGCGGCCATGCTGATGCTCGGAATGTGTTGCAGTGTGGGGGATCAGTTGCATCCGCTCGGGAAGATGGATCCGACAACCTATTCGATCATCCGAAAAGCGTTCGGATATGTCGAAAAAATCGAAAAGTACTGTTATGATTGCCAGACGACAGCGCGTTTGGGCGTTGTGCTTTCTGAAAGATTTTCAGGCAGAGAAGGTATTTCTGCCATGTTGGCAGAAAGCCAGTTGGATTACGAAATAGTCGATGAGAAGGAAGAACTTCTCTCGTTGTACGATTGCATCATACTTTGTGAAGGAGCCGAAATTTCTCCGCTTTTTTCGGAAAAGCTAAGGGCTTTTGTGCAAGCCGGAAAAAGTTTGGTTGTCGTAGGGGATGCAGGTTTGCAGGGCAATTCTTTTGTCGTTTCGACAGGAGTAAAATATATCGGTGCCCCTCTTTTTGATACAGATTATTTAGAGTGCAGCGCCACGATCCGTCCAAAAGAAATCTTATCGCCCATGCTTGCCTATCATGCCTGTCACAGAACGGAAAAAACGAATGGTTTGGTATTGGCATGGGCGCAGCCTCCGTATTTTTCGAGAACGGAAGGGAAATACTGTTCTCATCGGAATACGCCTAACGATTTTTCAGGCAAAAAATATCCTGCGGTTGTCAGGACGGGGAACGTTCTTTATTTCGCGCATGAAATAGGGAAAATATATTTTGAAAGCGGAGATCCTTTTATTAGGGAACTTTTTATACGTGCATTGAAAGAAGTTTATCATCCGCCGCTGGAAATCGAAGGGTTGATGAGTTGCGGCAGAGCGCGTCTTACAGAAAAAAACGGGAAGTATTATCTGCATCTTTTGTATGCAGCACCTGTTCATCGCGGAAATGTTATCCTGTTGGATGACTTTCCCGTATTGAACGGTGTGCGTGTAAAGTTAAAATTGAAAAATGTGAAAAGAATCACGCGTCGGCCGCAGGGGACTTCGGTTCCTTTTTCAGAAGAAGGAGATATCGTTTCTTTTACGATTGATAACCTGCATATCCATCAGCTGCTGGAAATAGAAAGGCATAAATAACAAGTTTTAAAAACCTTAAATATAAGCCGATTTGAAAATTATAAGTTTCAATAATTTTGAAGCGAAATTCAAATATTAAAGGACATATAGGGCTTGCGGATTTCCGCAAGCCCTATATGATTATTAAAAATTTTTTAATTTTTCTTTCAACTTCAAAATATTTTCTTCTATTGTTTTTATAATAGATTGAAATTCTTGATCTGTTTTTCCGGTCGGGTCTTCGAGTCCCCAATTTTCTGTGTATAAGGAAGGGACAAGCGGACAATTTACATTGCAGCCCATCAAAATCACTACGTCGGGGGCAGGAATTTGGGAAAGTAACTTACTGTATTGTAACTTTTCCATATCGATACCGTAATCTTTTTTGATAAGACGCACCGCATCCGGATTGATTTTATCTTTGATCTCCGTCCCTGCGGAATAACTTTCGAAAGTATCTTCGGCAAGCAGCTTTCCGAGACATTCAGCGATCTGGCTGCGGCAGGAATTATGAACACAAATAAATGCGACCTTAGGTTTACGTTCAATTTTTTTGATGAAAACTGCGTTCTCTTTCATTTTCATGGATTACCTTTGTATGTGATCGTTGATTATCTTTTCGATCTGTTCTACGGATAACATTCTTCCTGTCGCAACGACCTTTCCGTCGATGACGAGGGCAGGCGTTGCCATAACGCCGTAACGTAAAATTTCATTCATATCTCCTACGTTGATAGGTTCTTCCACTCCGCAGTTTTTTGCTGCGATCACTGCGTTTTCGTGGTTTTGTTTTGATTTTTTGCAACAATTTCCCAAAGTGATGATTTTCATATTTTCAAACTCCTTTATAATGTTTCCAATTTTTAAATTATTTGTTTATCGGATGACGATTCTTTTGTATTTATGGAATGTCTTATACAAATAAAAAATTCAACGCATTAAAAATATAACCGATCGCCACAATACCGAGTACCACAATCACAATGAACCAAAACAAGAGCTTTGGTTTCACCGCTTTGGAAAGCATGATCATGGAAGGCAGGGAAAGTGCTGTAACACTCATCATAAAAGAAAGGATCGTTCCGATGCCCACTCCTTTGAAAAACAGGGCTTCAGCCACCGGAATCGTTCCGAAAATATCTGCATACATAGGAACGCCTATGACGCTTGCAATCAGAACGCTGTACCATTTGTCTTGCCCGAGTAAAAACTGAATCCAATCCGCAGGGATAAAGTTGTGGATCGCTGCCCCGATTCCTACCCCGACAAGAATATAGATCCATACTTTTTTTAATGTGGAAAACATCTGATCTTTGGCATAAATCAAACGATCTTTTTTGGAAAGTTCCTCGCTTTCCACATCCGCAAGCGTTCCTTGTAAAATAAAATCCTGAACATTTTTTCCGACGCCAGTCTTTTCAATGATTGTTCCGCCGACAATGGCAAGAACAAGCCCGACGATCACATAGGTAATCGCAATCGGGAAGCCGAACACGCTTGAAAGAAGAATAAAAGCTCCCAAATCAACCAAAGGGCTGGATATGAGAAAGCTGAATGTTACGCCGCTTGTAATGCCCGCTCTCGTAAACCCCATAAAAATAGGAATGGAGGAACAACTGCAAAAGGGGGTCACAGTCCCTAAAAGCGCACCCATTGTATTTGCCCAGATTCCTTTATATTTCCCTAGCAGCTTTTTTGTGCGTTCGGGTGGGAAATAACTTTGAATATAAGAAATAAGAAAGATCAGTATGCACAGTAATACAATAATTTTGATGGTATCATAAATAAAAAATTGAATGGCGCCGCCCCAACGTGTTGCCATAAATTCCGCACCGAACATGGATGCAAAAGCAGTTCCCAGTAAACTATTCAGCCATTTCATTCCGAGTATCTGATCGGATATAAAATTTCCGAGTACTTTGATTCCGTTTACACCGTCCAAAATTGCCGCAATTCCGATCATAATTCCGATTGCCGCAATCACTCCTAATAAGATAAAAAGTATTTTGCGACGATTTACAAAGCATTTTTGTTGCTCGTCGTTTTGTTTTTGGTCATTTGTTGCAAACTTATCGTGTTCGTCCATTATTTTTCTCCATACATTGATAAATATCTATATAAAAACCCAAAAAAAGAATCAATTATGCGAATTGCATTTTGTACACCCTAAAAAAGCAATGAGTTTGTTCAATTTTTCACAATTTAAGGAATAGTACACCCATTTCCCGTTGCGTTCGGCAAGTACGATTCCGCAGTCGCACAATATTTTCATGTGATGCGACAGGGTAGGTTGTGTAATATCAAATTTTTCTTGAATTTTACAAGCGCATAGACTGCCTTGCCGAAGCATTTCAAAAATTTGAAATCGGATATCATCGCCAAGAGCTTTTAAAATCTGCACATATTCTTGCGTTTCCATTTTAACCTCATCACAAATATATCAGATAGATATTTATCTATATTATATGCAACAGATAGAAGTTTGTCAATCAATAATTTTAATTTTCAGAAAAAAATGTTTCTTGTTGAATACGTGAAGGGGGAGAAAGAAGTTTTTTATAAGAAAGATCCGTTAAAAAGGCTCCGATGGGGGCGGAAATCAGAATTGCCAATACGGCGGCAGTCAAAATAATTTGTCCGCAGGCCAAACCCATAGCCAGGGGCAAAGCACCGATTGCGGCTTGAACGGTTGCTTTCGGTGTATAGGAGATCATGCAGAACAGTCGTTCCTTTAAATTCAGCTTAGAAAAGGCTACGCATAAAAATACACCCAGCATACGGAACAGCAAAGCAAGAAGAATTACACATACGATCAATCCGCAGTTTTGAAGTGCATATTGAATATTTACCTCCGCGCCGACCAAAACGAATAGCAGGATTTCTGCAAAAATCCATAATTTAGAAAATTTCCCCGACAGACGTTTTGCGCAAATTTCATGTTTTGCAAAAATTACCGCACCGAAAGAAATAACGGAAAGAAGTCCTGAATACGGGACCCAGGCACTTATAAAGTTTTCCAAAGCTACAAATAAAAAAGCAATGCTCAGAATCAGAATAACTTTTACGCTGTCTCGCATATGAAATTTTTTGACAAACAATACAAACAATAAGCCGATTGCAATTCCGACTCCAATACCCAGAAAAATCGATAAAGGTATTTGCCAGACAATATTCCAAGAAAAAGTTCCGCCCGTTGCCATAGCCGTCAGGGAAGTAAACAGGACGATAACAAAAACATCATCGGCGGAAGCTCCGGTCATGATCATATCGGGAATGCCTTTATCGGTTCCGTATCCTGTTTCTTTCAATTTCAGCATACGGGGCACGACCACAGCAGGGGAAACGGCTGCCATGACGCAACCTAAAATCGCGGAATCCAATGCAGGAAGATTTAAGATTAAAGTACCGAGGAGAAGATACCCCAGTATTTCCGCGGTTGCGGGGACAAAACACAACAGAACTGCGGAAGACCCGTTCTTTTTAAGGTCTTTAAGATTCAGGTTCAGGCCGGCTCTTGTCAAAATAATGATGAGAGCCAATTTTCTGAGATCTGCGGATATTTGTATAATGGACGGAGCAATTAAATCAAGGACATAAGGCCCCAATATTATTCCGATTATTAGCATTCCTAAAAGAGGGGGTATTCTGATTTTAGAGCAGATCGATCCTAACAATAAAGCAGACAGGCAAATAATAGCCAAAGAAGTTAAAAAATCCATAAATTCTCCTTAGTGAGCAACAAAAAAGCTGATGCTCCGCGTGAATTACGCAGAGGTCATCAGCTTATAAAGCGGTTTAAGAAATAATTCTTTGGGAGAACCTCATTCCCGCTAACATTCTATGATAAATTTTTTATAAAGTCAAGTTTTTTGCAAAATTTATTTTTGATATTGGCATTTTTCAACATAAAAGTAAATCCGAACCAATCACTCGTGATGAGTAAAAAGTTCGGATATTACTCTTTTGGCGCGCCCTAAGGAACTCGAATCCCTAGCCTTTGGTTCCGTAGACCAACGCTCTATCCAATTGAGCTAAGGGCGCATACATGAACGTTTTGCAACATGCTTAATAAGTATATCATATTTTCTAAATTTGTCAATGATTTTTAATATATGTATGGCAATGAATTTAAAAAATCTATAAATAATTAACTTTATATACAATCTTTCATTAAAATGTTGATAAAATTAAAAGAGGCCATCAAATTAAATTGTCGAATTATTGTAGAATTTGTAGATATGTAAAGAAATTGTGGATAAATAAAATGAAATTGTGGATAACTTTTTTTATCTTCGGGGAATACTATCATAAAACAACTTTAATTATGAATAAAATGTGGACAATTAAGAGTTATCCACATAAATACACAAAGTTATGCACAAAATTAGTCTCAAATTCAGTTAAGCTCAAAGGGAGCAAAGCAATTTTAATTAAAATTGCACTTAAAACGGTTGCCTTTTCTTAATGATGTTGGTATAATATCAAATTGAAAAGCACTTTCAGTTTAGTGCAATAATTTTTAATACAAATAAAGGAGCAAAAATGGGAAAAATTACTGCAGATACATTGATTGTAGATTGTTTGAAGTTAAATCCTGATTCGGCGGAGATTTTAATGTCTTACGGAATGCACTGCCTTGGTTGTGCTATGGCACACGGCGAAACTATAGGGGAGGCAGTAAGTGTACACGGGAAAGATTTGGATGAATTACTGGAAAAATTAAATGAGGGTGTTGAAGAATAAAAAAGCAGCAGGAAAATCCTGCTGTCTTTTTTATTAAACGGAGAAAAAATGTATAAACAGGAACAGATAGAATTGTTTAAGCAATTGGTTGAACATGCAAAACGAATTGTTTTTTTTGGGGGAGCGGGGGTCAGTACGGAGAGCGGTATTCCCGATTTTCGTTCGCAGGACGGTCTTTATAAACAAAAATATAAATATCCGCCAGAGCAAATATTGTCGCATACATTTTTTTATGAACATACAGAGGAGTTTTACGAATTCTATCGCGCAAAAATGCTTTGTTTGGACGCACAGCCCAATGCAGCACATAGAAAACTTGCACAGTGGGAACAGCAAGGAAAATTATCTTCGATCATAACACAGAACATAGATGGACTTCATCAAAAGGCTGGAAGTAAAAAAGTATGTGAGTTGCACGGAAGCATCTGGCGCAATTATTGCACGGAGTGTGGAAAATTATATTCTGTCCAAAGTATAAGCGAAAGCCAAGGGGTTCCTTATTGTGCGTGCGGTGGAATTATCAAGCCTGATGTTGTATTGTATGAAGAAAGTCTTGATCAACAAGTATTAGGGCAAGCGGTAAAAGAACTTTCGTGTGCGGATTTACTAATTGTAGGGGGGACATCTTTAAATGTTTATCCGGCAGCTTCGCTAGTAGATTTTTTTAGGGGAAGGGATATAGTTGTAGTCAATCAAGGTTTACCAGCCAGAGGTTTGCAAGAAACCATATATTTAGAGGGGAAAATCGGAGAAATATTTTCTCAAATATAAAAGACGGTTTAATAGAATAAAAAGGAAATCGTTATAAAAAAATCAGAAATATGGGTAAAAATGCTTGATAAATTAGAAAAAGAATGCTAAAATATCATGGTAATCAAGCATTGGGGTGTCGCCAAGCGGTAAGGCAACGGACTCTGACTCCGTCATTCGTTGGTTCGAATCCAGCTACCCCAGCCATTTTGGAAT
>CASEFE010000026.1 GCA_949287105.1 uncultured Bacillota bacterium | reverse complement strand
TACCCAAGTGGCTCAAGGGGCTCCCCTGCTAAGGGAGTAGTACGGGAAACCGTAGCGCGGGTTCAAATCCCGCCTTCTGCGCCAAAAAGAACCTGATTCATGCCTTTGAATCAGGTTCTTTTTTTATTCTTCATTTTGTTTTCCCGTCACTATTTTTTGAAAATTATTTACTTTTTACCGGTTAATACCGTATCCTTGTCCTTTACAAACTTTTTCAATCTCATCAATCGATACAAGACAAACATCACCCTCCACCGAATGCTTCAAACAACTTGCCGCCTCAGCAAAATCAATTGCTTTTTGAGCTTCATACCCATGCCCGAGCGCATAAATAAGCCCTGCGGAAAACGCGTCCCCTCCACCGATACGATCTGTCATTTCCATGTCGTATTCCCGACTTTTCACAACTTTGCCTTCTAAATACAACATACCCCAAATTTTGTTATGGCGGGCATCTTTAGTCCGCCTGTATGTAAAAGCAACTTGGTTTAGACAATACTTTTTCGCAAATTCCTGTATCGCTTTTTCACCCGAAACACCAAATAATTCATGTGCTTGGTTTTCATTGACGATACATACATCCGTATAACAAAGCAACTTCTCCATTACATCTTTCGCCTCTGCCATTTCCCAAAGTTTGCTACGATAGTTTACATCAAAAGATACTTTTATGTTTCGATTCTTTGCTTCCTTGCATGCCATGAATGCAAGCTCTTGCGCCTTCTCCCCAAGAGCCGGAGTTATGCCCGTTATATGGAACCAGTCAGCCCTATCAAAAATCTTTTCCCAATCATACTCATTCGCATCTGATAAGGAAAATGCTGACTTATTTCTATCATAAATCACTTTACCGCCACGAAGATCTACACCCCTCTCCGCATAATAAATCCCCAGGCGCTCACCACCCCGTAAAACAAAACAGGTTTCTACTCCTAACGCGCGCAATGAATTGACAGCCGCCTGCCCGATTTCGTGTGAAGGAACTTTGCTTACAAAAAATGTTTCATCTCCCCAAATCGCAAGAGCCGCCGCTACATTCGCTTCCGCACCCCCAAAATTTACATCAAAAGTATTTGCCTGCTCAAACCGACTATACCCCGGCGGCGTCAGCCGCATCATCATTTCACCCAGCGTTACAACTTTCATTCTTATCCCCTCGGTAGAAAAACTTACTCAAAATAAGCGCTCTCTAAATTTTTGCCAAACCTTCTGAAAACTCAGAACCTTCTGCTTCTCATTTTTCCCTTAAACCTGTGCTTTACGATTACAGCAAAAACATTACTCGCCCTCAATCAGCCTTTTTTCCTTTTATGGCCATTACAGCCGCGCGCGTCTTTTGTTCAATTTCTGTTGCACTTCCCTTAACCATCCAGCTCCCCCCACATGCAAATATCTGCGGAATATCCAGATATTCATTGATGTTTTCAAGTACAATCCCGCCCGTAGGCATAAACTTCACCTGCGGAAAAACATTCGACAATGCCCTGATCGCATTCAGCCCGCCAAACTGTTCAGCCGGAAAAAATTTCAGATATGTAAAACCCTCCGAAAGCGCTTCCATAATCTCCGTGGGGGTTACGGCGCCCGGGAAATATTCAACATTGTGATCCTTGCACGCTTTTGCAACCTTCTTGGAAAAGCCGGGAGATACAATAAACTTAGCTCCCGCCGAAAACGCCCTTTGGCATTGCTTCTCATCGGTTACAGTCCCTGCCCCGATCAGCATTTCGGGAAACTTTTCCACCGCATAGCGTATGACCTCTTCAGCGCATGCAGTACGCAAACAAATCTCCGCAACAGGTATTCCACCTCGGCATAACGCCCCTAAAACTGTTTCAGCCTCCTCAAAATTTCTGACCGTCACAACAGGTATAAGCCTGTATTTTTCAAAAGTTTTTAATACGTTTTCCACTTTTCTCTTCCCCAAAAATGATCTCAGATAGCATATTCTTTACAAAATACAGGTACTGTTTCTGCCTATTCTTCCACCACGGTTTCAATTAAAAATTTTTTACTTTTATCAAACATATGTATATAGTACTACTCAATGCAACTGTTGTCAATACTTTCTTAAAAATCAAAAATTTTCTTACAACATTAAATATAAATTAGGCTTTGTTTTCTTAAAAAAGCTATCTGATTTTTGTTCATAAAACACAAAGCGTAATCAGCGAAACATTTGAACGAAAGGGCATACAAGTTAGAATTTTGGAGACGACCACTGGGAAGAAGGGAAAACCGGAGTGACGCTGGCAATTCACAGCATCAATCGGGCAGGGACTTTACGTTTATAAATTGTTTCATAAAAGAGAGGGCCGAAAAACAAATTGTTTTTCGGCCCTCTCTTTTTATTCTGAAAAAGTCGACGCACCAAAGGAGCGTCGGCTTTTCTTTTAATGTACCAATGATCCGATTTCAGCGTCATCCGCTGCAAACAATACGCGGCATGTCCCGTCTTCATTTCCCGAGGCAAGCAACATTCCGTTGGAATATTCGTTCCCGAATTTATGCGGCTGCAAGTTCACAAGCACTACAATTTTCTTTCCGATCAATTGCTCCGGTTCATACTGGTCTGCAATCGACGATACGATCACACGTTCCCCCGCTCCGTCATGCAAAACGATCTTCATCAACTTATTGGTCTTGCGCATAGGCTTTGCAGATAAAATTTTACAGATACGGATATCACACTTCGCAAAATCTTGAAGTTCTATCAAAGATTTGAAAGGAGCGGCCGCCCTTACATATTTTTCTTCCGCAGGCGCCTTTTCTTCCGGCTCCTTTACTTCTTTCACCTCTTCCACCGCATCCGGATCTTCCGCTTCCGACAATGAAAAATCGATCAGATTAAGATACCTCTCTGCCTCAACCGCAAACAGATACAAATAAAGCCTCGGCCCTTTATCCCGCGCAAGCAAAAGATTGTAAACATCTTTGAAAAATTTGCTCTGCACTTCTTTCAACGCATTTTTATCCTCCACAATGTCCGGATAGACACGCTTCGGAATAGCGTATAACTCCGCCTGCAAAGATTCGAGCGTATACCCGCCCTGCGCAATGCAATCTTTCAACTGCTTCACACACGCCCGTTCTGACTCATTCATTGTCCGATAATAATTCCAATTCCGCTTTTCAAGAAGAATATACTCGCTCTCCGGAGAACAGGTCCGCAGCCAGAATTTTGCCTTCTCGAACCGCTCTTCAAAATCAGAAATTTTATAGGGTGTACCGATCTTTTCAAACAGCCTTTCCATCATAACGGCATTAAAATTGACCACCGAACCCAATTCGACAAGCTGCCCCATAGGCACAGGAACAACCTCTCGCCCTTCGATTCTGCAATTTTCCATGATTCGCGCCGTCATTTCATTCGCACTGCCGTCCCTGTAAGATGTAAGCATCTTATCAAATTCAAAATACTGACGGAGAATTTCATCACTTAAACAAAAATCAAACGCTTTGAGCGGTTCCGTTTTCGCATACAGCCAC
>CASEFE010000025.1 GCA_949287105.1 uncultured Bacillota bacterium | reverse complement strand
TGAAGAATGGGACTTGAACCCACACGGATTTCTCCATACGCCCCTCAAACGTACGCGTCTGCCAGTTCCGCCATCCTCACAAGCGAGGTTTATTTTACAATATTTTTTCAAAAAAGTCAAGTTAATTGTAAAAAAATTTATAACAATTATAAAAATTTTTCACGCGATTGATATAATTTTTTGTTTCAGAATAAGGAATTTCCTTGAGTGTTCCGTCTGTATTTGTGTATTCATCAATTTGCAACCATTTTCGCACAACTCCTTCACCGGCATTGTAAGCTGCTAAAATTTCCGTTGTTGTAGAAAATTTCATGCTCAGATAATGCAAATACCAGCAACCCATACGTATATTATCATGTGTATCAAATATATCCAATTCTTCGCCCATGCTTTTTTCAATAAAAATTGCCGTCGCCGGCATGAGTTGCATGATTCCTATAGCCCCGGCAGAACTCTGTGCGTCTGATTTGAAATTACTTTCTACTCGTACTACTGCATACACCAAAAAACAATCCAATTGAAACTCTTCTGCATTTTTTTGGATTTGTTTTTTATAGTCGATAGGAACAAGAAAAAAATAAATTATTGAAATTATCAATGCCACCAAACTAACAAAAAATAGTAAAAAAATAAGAAATCGTTTTCGAAATGATAAATTATTTACAAAATTCATTTAATACCCGATCAATTTGAATTTTTAACGAAGAAATATCTCCATCGTTATATATTACAGTATGACCGAAAATTTCGTTTTTTTCATAATCAAATTGATTTTTTATGCGCAGATGAATTTTTTCTTCCGTGATTGAATCTCGCTCCATAACAGAACGAATGCGATCTTTCATGTTTCGCTTCACAACAAGAACTAAATCGAAATCTTTTTCCAAGCCATTTTCAAAAAGTAAAGGAACTTCTGCAAAAACAATCGGACCGTTGACTTTATTCATTTGCGTATAAAGCTTATTCATAATAGTCGGATGGGTAATCTCATTTAATTTTTGCAAGTTATTTTCATTTGAAAAAACAAGTTGGGCTAAAACAGCACGATCAATTTTTCCGTCAGCGATGCATTGAGGAAAGGCTTCGGATACAGCACTAAAAATCTTTTTATCGAAATAGATGTCTTTAGCAATTTTATCCGCTGAAAATACCGGATAGCCTTCTTTTTCTATAATGGAAAGAACGGTAGATTTTCCGCTTCCAATCCCGCCAGTAACAGCAATAAATTTTTTATTTCGCTTCATACCAATTTTTGCCGCAATGTATTTCTGCAATTAAAGGGACTTTAAGTTCCGCAGCATGCTCCATTTCATATTTTAAAATTTCAATGACTTGTTTTTGTTCGGATTCATACGCATCAATGACCAATTCATCATGGACCTGTAATATAAGTTGTGAGCGCAATCCTTCTTTGATTAAGCGGTCATAAACGCGCAACATGGCAATTTTGATTATATCTGCACTGCTACCTTGTAAAGGCATATTCATGGCCGCTCTTTCACCAAACGAACGGATATTGTAATTGGATGAATTAATTTCATGAATTACCCTTTTTCTCCCAAGCAAAGTAGTGACATATTCGTTTTTGTGAGCAAAATCTACATTTGAATCCATATATTTTTTAATATCTGAATATTTTTCAAAATATCTTTTTATATAATCACGTGCTTGTTTTGCCGAAATATTTAAGTTTGCAGCCAACCCAAATTCACTGATTCCATATATTATCCCAAAATTAACTGCTTTTGCTGCCCTACGCTGTGAGGAGTCAACCTTTTCAATGGGAACTCCAAATACCTGAGAAGCCGTCAATGCATGTATGTCTTGACCTGAATGATAAGCTTCAATCAGTTCTTTACAGCCGGAAAAATGGGCAAGTAAACGTAACTCTATCTGTGAATAATCTGCGTCGACCAGAATTCTTTCTTCAGAACGAGCAACAAATAATTTACGCAGCTCTCGCCCTTCTTCGTCACGAACCGGAATATTTTGTAAGTTCGGGTTTAAGCTCGATAGTCGGCCTGTTGTGGTTTGAATCTGATTGTATGTTGTGTGAACAAGACCTGTTTTTTTGTCGATCAATGGTTTAAATCCGTCAATGTATGTGGATAATAACTTTTGAAAGTGTCTGCAACGTAACACATCTTTTACTATTTTATAGTCATCTTGTAGTTTTTCCAAAATATCAGCACTGGTAGAATACGCTCCTCGCTTATTTTTACGAGGTGCAGGTAATTTTAATTTTTCAAATAAAATTTTCCCTAATTGTAAAGGGGAATTGATATTGAATTCTTCGCCTGCTTGTGCATAAATTTCAGCTGTAATTTTTGAAATTTGGTCTCTGTATTTTTTTTCAAGGATCTCGGAAGTTTTTACATCGATTTTTACGCCGCATTTTTCCATCTGAAATAAAACATTCGTCAAAGGAAGCTCTATGTTCCGATAAAGCGATTCTAAACCTTCTGAAACTAATTTTTCTTTTAATTGAAAATAAATACAATAAATTCCATATGCGGGCATATTCATGTCAAAACCATATGCCGATAAAGTAGCTTGCAAATCGTCATCTTTTCCTGTGTAATCGGTAAGATACTTCATCAAAGATACATCTTCTTGGGATATTTGAAGATCTATCCCCTGTAAAGAAAGCTTATGCATTAAATCTTTCACTGAAAATATGATAGCTTTACCATTTTTTCTTTCAAATAGAGCATGCAAAATTTCATTCGTTTCTTGTGCAGAAATACCTTCGTCTAACAGAGTAATCTGTTCTTTAATGATATTTTCGATTCCGTTAAAATAAAAATGATAATCGTTTCCACTAACCACAACCGAAAACAATTCACATGAATTCAGTTGTTGTAAAAAAGATTTTTTATCGGTTATATATTGTATACTAACTTTTTCGGCAGGATTTTGTTTTTGAACCTCATTTTCTTTATTTTCAAAAATATCTAACTTAAGCAAAGAAGTAAATTCAAGCTGCAAAAATTGCTGATAAACTTCATTAGAAAATGGTAAAATTACGGAGCACTGATCTAAATTAATATCTAAATGGACGTTCCGATCAATCGTCGCCAGTTTCCTGGAAAGATATGCCATATCTTTCCCTTCTTGCAATTTTTCATATAAACTACCAGAAATCTCTTCTATATGGCCATAGATTCCTTCCAAATTACTATATTTGGTAATAAGGGAAAGTGCTGTTTTTTCACCTATTCCTTTTACACCAGGAATATTATCAGACGAATCCCCCATTAAAGCTTTCATTTCTATTACTTGATCAGGTCGATAACCTATTGAATTCAAAAAATTATCAGAATTAAGCTTTAATAATTCACTTACGCCTGTCTTAGTTAAATAAACTTCTGTTTGTGAATCCACTAATTGATAAGAATCTTTATCCCCTGTAACAATAATGCTTTTCGTGTCTAAAAATTTATGGGATAAAGTTCCTATTAAATCATCAGCCTCAAAGCCTTCTTTTTCACAAATACAAACATTCATCGAACGGAGCAATGATTTTAAAGTATTGATTTGAACGGCTAAATCTTCCGGCATAGGCTTTCTGGTTGCTTTATAGTCTTGATACATATTATGCCTGAAAGTTGGCGCTTTTAAGTCAAAAGCAACAATAAGTTTGTCAGGATTTATATCAGTTATGAGTTTTAAAAGTAATTTTATAAAACCAAATACTGCATTTGTAGGAATTCCGTCTTTGGTTGTTAAAGTTTTAGTAGCATAGAAAGCCCGATTCAATAAACTATTTCCGTCTATGAGCACAAGTGTTTGCATACACCTTCTCCTGCGATATCTTTTCTTTAATTATAACAAAACCTTGAATGTTTTGCAAGCACCGAAAAAACCATTTAGATGAATCAATTAGAATCACAAACTTTTATGGTTTATATAAAAAGCCTGCTTATAATTAAGCAGACCTTTTTTATTATTTTATGATTTTGATTTTACAAAGCACAGGCAACTCTTTTTTTTCATCATTGACGACACCGATGATGCAATAAATACAAGCAATCAAAACAAGGATACCAAATAAGCCACAAAAAACCCCAAAAATGGCTCCTAATACAGGTATATGGCTTAAAACGCCACATAAAATCCCCAAAACCAGTTCTCCGATAACTGCGGTCAGTAGAATTACAAGAGCTTGATTGGCGTGAAATTTTGCACTTTCATCATTCGGATACATGATGAGCGGAATAAAAAATAACAATCCAAAAATATAAGCGATTGAACATATAATTTTTTTAGTTTGAACGTCTTCATTGTTTTGTTTACGCTCATTTTCTTCTGCTTTTTTTTCGGAAATTTCTTTATTCGATTCTTGTTGATCCGGTTCTGATTTTTTGTCCGCAGAGAATTTATTTTTTTCTTCCATAGATATTCCTCCCGATCAAATAAAAATAAATTTATGCCAAGCATGTTTTTATTGGTTTTCTTCAGTATTTTTATTTTTTCCTTTATGCAACATATTTTTCCCTTTTTTATAAAGTATGATACGAAATACAACAAAAATTACCACAGCGATGATTATCATGATAATAGCAGTAAATTGCGAAGGAGTCAGAAATTTAATAAACGAAGCACCGCGATCATCGGTTCTGAAAAATTCAATTATAAATCTCCAAGTACCGTAACCGGCTAAATAAAGCGGAAATTGAAACCCTTTTCCTTTCCAAAAACTAATAAGCAATATGAGAGCAAGGATAAACAAAAAAATTGCTTCAAAAAGTTGGATAGGAACTACTTTTCTCCATGCATAAATCCCCGGCTCAATTTCAATATATTGAAATGTTCCATACCAAGCGGATGTTTCTGCTCCATGGCAACATCCCGCCATTAAACATCCGATTCTTCCGAATGCGTGCGCGGATGGAATGCAAATTGCCGCAATATTGGCAAGGGTTGGAAACCATTGCAGTTGCAAAGTGTTTTGTTTGTATATTATTTTACCGCCTATAAAATATATTAACAATAAGCACAACGCACCGCCAATAAATCCGCCATAAAAGGTTGCGCCTGTCCCTTCGGTCAAGGAAAACTCACCTGTTTCTAAGGCATTGTAAATTCCTTGAAAAAGTACGGCAGACAAATATCCGAAAACACACGCAACAACGGCACCGAATAATATAAGATTTTGTAATTTTGCCGGCATATTGCGTCGATCGGCCAATATTCGAAACAAAATTAAAGCTGAAATCATTCCAAGCAAAATTAATATTTCGTATAGACCAATCCCACTGCCGTCCGAAAATTTTATAATAAAATAAGGATACATGTTTTAACGATTTGTCATATCTAGATATTCATCATAACTGACGTTTTTATCAAAAACTTTTTTGCCGTTTATTTCTATAATTCTGTTTGCAACCGTGTTCATCAGTTCTTGGTCATGAGAGGTAAAAAGCATACAACCTTTAAAGTTACTCATACCGGTATTCAGAGCGGTAATTGATTCAAGATCCAAATGATTTGTAGGCTCATCCATTATGAGGAAGTTTCCGCTTTCCAGCATCATTTTTGCGAGCATGCAACGAACTTTTTCACCTCCGGATAACACTTTCGCTTTTTTTAAGGCCTCTTCGCCCGAGAAAAGCATACGGCCTAACCAACCGCGTAAAAATTCTTCATAGTGATCGTTTGAAAATTGACTCAGCCATTCCACAAGGGATAAATCGCAGTTGTCAAAAAATTCGTTATTATTTTGCGGGAGTATAGAAACAGTAATTGTTTTTCCCCATTTGACGGTTCCGTTGTCCGGCTGTATTTTCCCTGTTAAAATATCAAATAACATTGTTATGGTTGTGCTTTTATCGCCGATAAAACCAATTTTATCATTTTTTTGAACTGTGAAATTTAAATCTTCGAAATAACCCTTTTTTGTCAAATTTTCAACTGTTAAAATGTCGTTTCCTATTTCGCGTTCAAACTTAAAATCAATAAAAGGATATTTTCTTAAAGAAGGCTTAATATCGTTAATTGTCAGCCTTTCCAACTCTTTTTTCCTGGAAGTGGCCTGCTTTGATTTTGAAGCGTTTGCCGCAAAGCGAGCAATAAAATCCTGCAACTCTTTGGCGCGCTGCTCTGCTTTTTTGTTCTGATCTCGCATCTGCCTTGCAATTAACTGGCTCGTTTGATACCAAAAATCATAATTTCCTAAATAGAGTTGTATTTTACCAAAATCTACATCACAGATATACGTGCATACTTTATTGAGAAAATGTCTGTTGTGTGAGACTATGATAATGGTATTTTCAAAATCAAGCAAATAATTTTCCAGCCAACGAACGGTTTTAATGTCGAGATTGTTGGTAGGCTCATCCAATAGCAAAACGTCAGGATTTCCAAACAGTGCCTGCGCCAGCAAAACTTTAACCTTCATTTTGGCGTCGAGGTCGGCCATAAGCATATAGTGATATTCGGTTGGAATGTCTAGCTCATTTAATAACGTTTCTGCTTCCGATTCGGCTTCCCAGCCTCCAAGTTCAGCAAATTCACCTTCCAATTCGGATAATTTGATTCCCTCTTCATCCGTCATATCGGAAGCTTTTGCATAGAGAGCTTCTTTTTCATCCATAATGTCAACCAGACGTTTATGTCCAAGCATTACGGTTCGCACGACCGTTTGATCATCATAAGCGTTTTGGTTTTGCATTAGCACTGACATTCGCTCATTTTTACCAAGCGTTACTTCCCCTTTGTTCGGTTCTATTTCGCCGGAAAGAACTTTAAGGAATGTTGATTTTCCAGCTCCGTTTGCGCCGATGATCCCATAACAGTTGCCGCTGGTAAATTTCAGATTTACATCTTCAAATAGTTTTTTACTGCCATATTGAAGGCTGACGTTTGTAACTTGTAGCATGTTAACCTCTTGCCATAATTACTTTGTGCTATTATAACATATTTTGCCAGAAATAACAAATGATTTTCCCCGAAGGAAATCTTCGGGGAAAATCATTTTTGTTAATTCTTAAATAATTGTTCCGCTGTTTACAATCGGTTGAGCATCCTTGTTTCCGCAAAGAACAACCAATAAATTTGAAACCATCGCTGCTTTCCTTTCTTCATCAAGCTGCACTATACCGTTTTCATTTAGTTTATTGAGTGCCATTTCGACCATACTGACTGCACCATCAACAATTTTTTGCCTTGCGGCAATGATTGCAGAAGCTTGCTGTCGTTGCAACATGGCGGCTGCAATTTCAGGCGCGTATGCAAGATGGGAAATGCGTGCTTCAAAAATTTCTATTCCAGCAATGTCCACCCGCGTTTGAATTTCTTTTTTTAAAATTTCAGCAATCTCTACGGATGATCCACGTAAAGATTTTTCATCACCGTTTTCACTGACATCGTAAGGATATTGGCGCGCAACTTGCCGAATCGCAGCGTCACATTGCGTGGATATGTATGAAATATAATTATCTACATCAAAAACCGCACGTGCAGTGTTCACAACTTTCCAAATTACAACGACGCCGATTTCAATAGGATTTCCTTCTTCGTCGTTCACTTTCTGTTTATCGTTATTAAGCGTCATTGCTTTCATTGAGATTTTCTTTCCTATACCGGTAATTACGCCGGACGCAGGATTAAAAGTTGCACAAAATGGATTTACCCAAAAATAGCCTTCTTTTTTTATGGTACCATAATATTTTCCGAATAAAGTCAGAACCAGTGCCTCATTTGGATTGATAACTTTTAGCCCGTTAAACATAAACATACCGACAACGAGCAACAAGATCCCCATAACAACAAACAAAATAAAAAGATTATTGGAATCTCCGATTATTGACCCAACGACTAATAGAACGATTCCGCCGATAATCAGAAGTATATTAAAAAACAACATGCCCCATCCATTTTTCGGCTTTAGAACTTTTTCTTCCGTTTGTTTAATTTCGTTTTGCATACATTTTCTCCGGTTTTATTTTATTGATAAATATATTATAACGAAAGTGGCAATTACATCGCTTTCGTCAATTTTTTATATTCCGTGCATTCATTGATAAGTTCTTGCGCCATGGATCTTGCCGCCATACTTTCAACATTGCCCCCAAGCAAACGCACAATTTCCGATTCGGCATCGCCTCCTGCAATATGGCGAATATGCGTAAGGGTTTTCCCTTGCTCATTTTCATTTTTTTCAATTAAAAAATTATCATCTGCCATGGCGACGATTTGCGCAAGATGTGAAACAGCTATGATTTGTTTGGATTTTGAAATATCGTTAAATTTTTTCGAAACAGTTTTTGCCGTATTTCCGCTGATACCTGTATCAATTTCGTCAAAAATATAGGTGGATATCCCTGACGGATCCGAAATTTTAGTTTTTATCGCCAACATAAGCCGGCTCATTTCTCCACCGCTGATTACTTTACTGAGCGGCTTCATTGGTTCGCCTGTATTTGCCGAAAATAAAAACTGCATCGAATCCAAGCCATTTTCGGATGCATGTAACGCATCTTTTTCTTCAAAAGTTTGAAATTCCGCATTAAATTGTGCATTTTTTATATTAAGTGATTTTAATTCTTTTGATACTTGGTCACAGAATGTGTATGCAGCCTTTTTTCTTAACTCTGACAACTTTGTACAAATACTATATATTTTGGAAAGATTTTTTTTCATTTGCGCTGAAATATTCTCAAATTGTTCATCGCAGTCAGAAAGGAGGTCGTATTCTTTTTGAATATTATCGCGAAAAATCAAAACGTTTTCAATGGAACCGCCATATTTCTTTTTAAGAGAATGAATTATATCTAACCTTCTTTCAATTTCATTGCTCTCTTGTTCATCAAAAAACAAATTATCCAAGATTGAAGAAAGTGATTCGCCGATATCTTCCGCTTCAATGGTAATCGAGTCCATACGATCTTCAATATCGCTGTATTCTTTGTCGATATTAGAAAGTTCCCCAATCGAGCGTTTTGCGCCGCGCAAACAATCGATCGCTGCATTATCACCGCTTAAATAAGCACACGCTTCGGATAAACTATTCCGGATTTTTTCTAAATTCGTAAAAAGAAGTTTACGTGCTTTAAGCGCATCATCTTCTCCGACTTTAATGGATGCTTCATCGATCTCGTCCATTTGAAATCGTATAATATCCAGTCGTCTGTTTCGTTCTCCTTCATCCGTTCCCAATTCTTTTAAGCGTTTTTGCAAATTTTTGTTTTCATCCAATAAGTTGCCAAGTTCCTGTTTTAATTTATCTGCGTCGATTCCTACAATTTTATCGATTACTTTTAATTGGTTTACTTCATTCAACAAATAAAAATGTTCACTTTGCCCATGGACATCAACTAAGCAGGCTGTTATTTTCCGAAGGTTCGTAGCATTTACGATCTCCCCGTTGATGCGTATGTCTCCGCGCCCGTCCAAACGAAATTTTCGTGTTATAATGATTTCCTTTTCGGCATCGATATCCATTTCGCGAAGCACTTGCAATACCGTAGCATCATCTTCAACAACAAAATCAGCGGTCACGCTACACTCATTTTCCCCGTATCGGATCATCGACTTATCGGCTTTTGCTCCTAATACAAAATTTATACTGTCTAAAATAACCGATTTCCCGGCACCTGTTTCGCCGGAAAGAACATTGAGACCCGGGCCAAATTCAATATTTGCTTGCTCAATTAACGCAATATTTTTAATAAGCAAAGTACTTAACATAAGACATTATTTCAAAAATTCATTTAATTTTTCAGCTACAATTTCCGCTTTTTCTTCACTTTCCGCAACGATCAATAATGTGTCATCGCCTGCTAATGTACCGATAACTTCCGGAAGGTTCAATTTATCGACAATCATTCCGGCATTGCTTCCATTTCCACGCAATGTCTTTACAATAACTTGGTTTAGAGCAAATCGAATCGAAAGAACGCACTCACGGAATAAATTTTGCATTTTAGGCGAAATCTTATTGCTTCCTTCATCCAAATAAGCATATTTGTATTTTTTACCCGTGCCCGCTACTTTAAATAGACGTAATTCTTTAATGTCTCGCGAAACAGTGGCTTGGGTTACGCTGTAATTCCTTTTATTGAGTTCAGCACAAAGTTCTTCTTGAGTTTCTATTTCTTTATTCGCAATAATTTCCAAAATTGCCGCATGTCTGCCGCTACGCATCATATAATCTCCTTATCTCAACTCCATTTATTCAATTTGTACAGTAATTTAGCAAAAAAATTACTGTCGGGACGAGAAATAAATGTTACATCAAAAGCTGCTCGCTGAATAAATATTGCATCATTAAATGTGACATTACATATATATGAACCGTCGCAAAACAAGGCTGCCACGGCATCCTTTTCCAGTAAAACATGCATGATGCTATGATCAGAATAAACAATAGGTCTGTTATGCAGTGAATGTGCACAAATCGGAGTTAAAATGAATGCATCAATGCCAGGTGCAAGAACTGAGCCCCCTGCTGAAAGTGAATATGCTGTTGAACCGGTTGGAGTGCTGACGATAATTCCATCTCCGATAAAAGAATCAACTTTATTTCCATCAATTTCTGTTGAAATAGAAACAACATTATTATCGGCTTCAGTACTGTTGTTGCGTTGAAAAACAACATCGTTCAGCGCATAAAAATGTTTGTCTCCAACACATACTTCCAGAACAGTTCTTTTGTCCGTTTGGAATTGACCATGAATCAGGTCAACCGCTTCTTCAATTTGCTCACCCTCAAACTCTGTTAAAAATCCAAGGTTCCCAGCGTTGATTCCAATCAATTTTATATTTTTTCTACCAGCCTCAATGGCAACTTTTAAAATAGTGCCATCTCCGCCCAGCACAAACAATATATCTATTGCTCCGATTTCATCAACGGAATAGTATACTTCATAACTGATATTTTTTTGTTCCAGAATACGCAATAAGTCTCGGCGAATATCTGTAAATCTTTTTGCCGAACGATTGCAAAAAATCCCAACTTTCATGATTTTATTATACAATATTTTATACATTTATGCAATCAATTCAAAAACTTTTAAAAAGATTTCTTAACGAAGTAAAGTGTTACGTGCCGTTATTAAAAAAGCCCGCTGAACTTAGCGGGCTTAAATTTAATCTATATATTTTTGCAATAATTCAATGTTGTTTTGCGTAAAATCTTTCATTTCTTCGGGAGATAATTTTTTGTAAGACAACATCGCCATATAATAAATTTGGTTTGCAACAAATTTTTTCTTATCTTCATCCAATTCTAAAAATGAACATATTACATTATTAGCCACATTGATAATTATTGTCATATCACGGTCAATGTCTGCACCGGCAAGGCCATAAAATGCATTCATTTCACCAAATCGCCTTGAAAATTCAGAAACATTAATAATGGCGGGTATATTGATATTCTTTAACTTTTCTGCTTTTACAGCAATGTTCGTGTTTTTCAAAGCTGATTTGAAGGCGTCTGTAAGATTCGAATAATCTGATTCTTTATCGGTTTCTTCCTTTAATTTAGAATCAACATCGGCATCGATTCTTAAAAATTTATATTTGCCTGTATCTTTAAATTCAAGATAACTAATAAAATGCGGATCAATGAAAGTATCACAGACGATTGCATTTAAACCAGCATCTTTGAACATTGTAATATATTGTGCTTGTCCAACTTCGTCTGAAACATAATAGATTGTATCCGGTTCATTCTTTTGATCTTGTTGCTCGGAATCTTTCTTTTCTGTTGATTCAAGTTCTTTCCCTAAAAATTCCTGCAATGTTTTATATTCGCCGTTTAGATCTTTAAAGATTATAATATCTTTGACTTTGCTATAAAAATCATCATCTTTAATGCATCCTAATTTTATAAACGTCGAAATATCATTCCAGCAACCGATAAATTTTTCCCGATCGTTTTTATATAAGCCCGTAAGCCTGTCGGCTACTTTTTTAATAATATGTTTAGAAATTTTCTGAACTTGACGATCATTTTGCAAAAAGCTCCGCGACACATTCAAGGGAATATCCGGGCAATCAATGACGCCATTAAGCAACATCAGATATTCCGGGATAACTTCCTTTATATTATCGGCAATAAAAACCTGATTGCAATATAATTTTACTTTTCCCCGTTCAAGCTCTACTTTGTTTTTAACTTTCGGAAAATATAATATTCCTTTCAGACGAAACGGGTAATCCATGTTCAGATGAATCCAGAATAGCGGATCATGATAATCATGGAAAGTTTTCCGATAAAATTCTTTGTATTCTTCTTCTGTACAATCTTTTGGATTTTTCAGGTATAAAGGAAGAATGTCATTCAACGGTTTATCATCTTTGCCTGAAAAGCCATAATAAATATTGTAAGGCATAAAGGCACAATATTTTTCGATTAAACCTCGAATTGTATTTTCTTCAAGAAATTCTTTTTCTTCCGAAGAAATATGCATTACAATTTTTGTACCACGTTCTACTCTGTCGCAGGGATCGATCGTATAAGTGCTTTCGCCGTCAGATTCCCAGTGAACGGCTGGTGCATCAGATTTATATGACTTTGTAAAAATCTCAATATCATCTGATACCATGTAGGCGGAATAAAAGCCTAATCCGAAATGACCGATAATTCCCTCTCCGCCTGCTTTTTCATATTTCGAAAGGAAGTCTGCCGCTCCCGAAAAGGCAATTTGAGTTATATATTTTTCAACCTCTTCTTCGGTCATGCCGATTCCGTTATCTTCAACTGTTAAAGTTTTTGCATCTTTATCAGCTGTTATTTTTATACAATATTCAGATTCGTCCTTTACGGCTTCACCCATATCCACAAGTTTCTTGAATTTTGTGATTGCATCTACACCATTTGCTACGATTTCCCGTAAAAAAATGTCTTTATCGGAATAAAGCCATTTCTTTATTATTGGCATCATATTTTCGCTTGAAATTTGAATATTCCCTTGTTTAGACATATTAACACCTCTTATAATCAAAAACCCCGCTATATGGCGGGGTTTTAATTTATTCTGATTAGTCGTTATTTTTATTTTGCAGCATTTCAGCTATGGACGCACCGCCAACCCCGCCTTCTGACCATTCTCTAACTTCATCATCATCCTTGTTTTCTCTCTGTTGCCGAGTTTTATGCGGTTTACGATCGTTCTTTTCTTCGCTATCGCGACGAGTGTGAATTTTAGTAACCTCAGGTTCAGGCAACAAAGCTTTAATAGACAAAGTCATCTTTTTGTTTGCGGGATCTAGAACAAGAATTTTTGCGTCTACTTCTTCCCCGATATTCAAGACAGAAGTAGGATTTTCCAGCCATTCATGAGAAATTTGTGATACATGAACTAGACCGTCAACCCCGTTTTCCACTTCAACAAAAGCTCCAAACGGAACAATACGGACAACTTTACCATGAACGACATCACCTTCCGCGTATTTCTCGGCAACCAAATCCCAAGGTTGCGGTTGTAATTGTTTATAACCAATTGAAACCTTTTTGTTTTCTTCGTCAATTTTAAGAACTTTGAATTGATATTTTTGACCAATCTCCAAAATATCTGTCACATTTTTTGCACCAGACCAAGATAGATCTGAAATATGCGCGAGACAATCAAAACCGTTCACTGATACAAAAGCACCAAAATTCGTTGCACGCTCAACTTTTCCCTCAACGATATCGCCAACGTGAATATTGGCAAAGAATTCAGCTTCTTTTTCAGCTTTAGCTTGTTCGCGCAAAGCACGCTCTTCTTCCAAAATTACACGCTGCGAAGCGATAATTTCCTTTTTACGATCGGATTTCTTGATTTCCAATGCTTTTAAGCGCAGTTTTTTACCTACATATTTATCCAGCTCTTTTACATACCCCATGCGGATTTCTTTTGCCGGAACAAATACAGAATAGGTACCCATCGAAGCGGTAAGCCCACCTTTATTGAAGCCAGTGCATACAACATCAAACTCTTCTTCGTTGCTGATTGCTGCAATTTTTGCTTCTTCTTCTTTCAATTGAGTGATCGCCTTCTGAGATAATTTTACCGGATTTGCCGGAGAAATTACCATCACTTCCAAATCGTCACCAATCTTTGAAACATAAGCTTCTTTGTTATATTCTTCGCAATCAATTTCATCCTTTTCAAGCAAGATTTCGATCTTGAAACCGGGCAACAACACCATCAAGCCCTCATCTTTCGCTTCGGATATAGAGGCAGTCACCAACTGACCTTTTTTTAACTTTGACTGACCGTTATCCATTTGTGCAACGACGTCTTCCATCGTTTCTTTCACTTCCGTGTTGTTTTCCATCTTAAAAAGAACCTCCTGAGTTTGCGTGTACGGAGTTGATGCTCCGGCCACAATACCAACATTTTTATATTTTTTTATTTTTTCTACCTGAAATTCGGTTGAACAGCCAAGTCGAATAGCTTCTGGGCAATATTGCTTGCAAATATCGTACAATTTATTAGTATTACTACTATTTAGGCCACCGATGACCAATACGACATCGCTGTTTTTGGCAATAATTTCCGCTTCCGCCTGACGCTCTTTAGTAGTATAACAAATTGTTTCAAAAATCTCAACTGTTTTTTCGCACACTTTTTTAATATTTTTAATAATTTTTTGAAATTTTTCTTCTGAAAAGGTGGTCTGGGCCAATATCGCTACATTTTTATTTCGCAATGCCTCGATTTGTGGAGAATCAGCTTCAGAAATAACGACCATTTCTCCTGTGCACCAACCACGCAAGGCTACTACTTCCGGATGGGTTTTTTCACCTATTAAAACAACAGTTCGTCCATTTCTGGAAGAGTTCCAAACAATTTTCTGTGATCTTTGGACAAACGGACAAGTGCAATCGATTACTCGAATTTTACGTGCTAAACATTCATCGTACACGGATTTCCCTACTCCGTGCGAGCGTAATAACAATTTAGCACCATCGGGCACCTGGGATATATTTTCTACAATTTTTATGCCGCGCATTTGAACGGAGTTTGTTATAACCGGATTATGAATCAGTTCACCAAGCAAATAGGTGTTTTCCGGATTGATCGAAAGTGCTTTTCGTACGGCATTATCCACCCCTTTGCAAAAGCCACCGTTTTTTGCAACCGTTATATTTTTCCCGTTTATAATCATTTATGTTTTTCCGATTTGATTTTATTTTTTTTATTCAGCTTTTTGTTTTCTATTGTTTGAAGATAACAATTTCTCGTCATCAGCATTTTATCTCGGATGATATTTTCCGCAACAACATAATCTTCCGGAGTCAATTTTTTATCGTAATATTCTGTAAACTCAAAAGGATCCCCGACAATGACTTTGGTTCTTCTCCAAAATCTTTGGCGATGCAGAGCCATAACAGGATATATAGGAACTTTCGCTTTGATTGCAAGTATCGCTGCGCCGCCTTTTAAAGGCAATAGATCTGCATCGGTCTGATTGCGGGTCCCTTCCGGAAATATTGCAATTTTTTCTCCGTTCTTTAAATATTTTAAGGCGGTAACAATAGCTTTCGTATCTTGACCGTTTCTCGCAACAGGAATTGCTTGAATCGTCTTACATAAACCGGCTATGAATTTATTATCGTATAATTCTTTTTTTGCAATAAAATGCACTTTTTCTTTTGTGGTATATGCGACATGTACAATATCCCACATGCGATAATGATTGGCGACAAGAATGCATGAACCGTCGGCTACCTTATTTTTTCCTATAATTTTAAATGGATACGTAAGATTTGTTAAAAATTTCATTGCTTTTTTTAAAAATCCGTACGAAAACATAGTGTTACACTTTCTCCTGTATTTTTCTTTTTATGCAATCAACAACTTCAGAAATATTCATGTCGGAAGTATCAATCAAAATTGCATCATCAGCCATCTTTAAAGGTGAATTTTCACGAGAAGAATCATTTTTATCGCGCAATTCAATTTCCTTTTTCAGTTCATCAAAATCCACGGGAAATCCTTTGGCAATCAATTCGTTGTATCGCCTTTGCGCACGAATAAAACTGGAAGCAGTGATAAAAAACTTAAAGTCAGCATTTGGCAAAACAGCAGTTCCAATATCACGGCCATCTAAAACACAAGAAATACTCTCCGCAATTTTTCTTTGCATTTCCACCATCTTTTTACGGACACAACTCAATGCAGATATTTGAGATGCCGCCATAGAAATTTCAGGCCTGCGTATATCGTCGGAAACGTCTTTTTCATCAAGGAAAGTATGTTGTACCCCCTTCAGATATTCTATTCTGAGGTTTATGTCTTGAATCACTGATTCTACTGCTTTCACATCAGTAATGTTTATCCCCTCATTAAGAGCTTTAAGAGCACATGCTCTGTACATGGCTCCGGTATCTAAATATAAAATATCATATTCCTTAGAAAGAGCCTTGGCAATAGTGCTTTTACCGCTGCCCGAAGGCCCGTCCAAAGCTATGGTAAATTTGCTTAAATCCTTCCGCAGAACTTTCGCACCATTTAAATAAATATGTTTTATGTCGCCGTTTGTTTCAACAAATAGCAAAACGCGAATGCAAAACGGAAGTGACCCTTCAATTTCAGGTTCAAGTGAAGAATATAGCGCCGGATGAACAAATCCAGCTTCTCTCGCTGCTTTGGCTGGATACAACGTTCGGATATCTGCAGTATTAGAAAATAAAATGCAAAGAATATCGTTTTCGTTTAATTTGTTAATAAGCAGTATTTTTTCAAGTAATTCTTTAACAACAGCTCGTATTTCTTCAGGACTATCGTTTGAAACAGTTGTTGCTCCACGTATCGCTTTCATAGAAAACTCCTTCATTTTTGTCAGATATAGTACTATGCAAAGTTGTTTATATTGCACTTCCTGCTGCGTAACCAGTAGAAAAAGCTATTTGCAAATTAAACCCACCCGTAAAGGCATCCACATCTAAAACTTCTCCGCAAAAATATAATCCTGAAATATTTTTGCTTTCCATGGTTTTAGGATTGATTTCCGTTACATCAACCCCTCCGGCAGTAATAATAGATTCGGAAATTGAACGTAAACTTATCGGTTTAATTTTAAATTGTTTGATAGAAGAGATAAGTGCTATCCTTTGTTCCTTCGTAATTACATTTACTTTCGTTTGCAATGATATTTTGGCTTGACTCAAAACCGGCACGATTATCGCTTTGGGTAACAGATCGTTTAATGCATGACTTATCTGGCGATTGATATATTTTTGAAAATCTCTTAAAATACGTTTATCTAAAACTGAATCATCTATGGCTGGTTTTAAGTCTAAAACAAGCGAAACCTTTGATAGATCTTTATCATTTATTACGCTCGATAAAGAAAGTGCGATTGGCCCCGAAATTCCAAAATGAGTAAACAGCATTTCTCCAAAAAATGATTTTATTTCCTTATTACAATACAATGCAGACAGTTTAACATTTTTTAATGAGAGCCCCTGTAAACTTTTCAAATCTGATATATCACAACATATTCCGCACAATGCCGGACGCGGTTGTATGATGCGAATGCCAAAGCTTTGAGCAAATCTGTACCCATCCCCACTGCTTCCTGTTCCAGGATATGATAATCCGCCCGTAGATATAATTACTGCATCGGATGCATATTGTTTATTTGGGGTCACAACTAAAAATTTATCGTCTCTTTTTTCTATCGCAGTAACATTTTGATTAAAGACAAACTCGACATTCTTTTTAAGACAGTAAGTTTCAAAGCATTTGGTTACATCGCTGGCTTTATTTGAATACGGGAATACACGGTTACCTCGTTCAATTTTTAAAGGAAGGCCTCCGCTTTCTAAAAATCCAATCAAATTTTGGGGTGTAAATTTATAAATACAACTTCTTAAAAATTTGGCATTATGAACAACGTTTTCAAAAAAATCATCCGGGCTTATGTCGTTTGTGACATTGCACCGCCCCTTCCCTGTTATATAAATTTTTTTTCCGGCCTTTTCATTTTTTTCCAATACGGTAACATTGTTTCCGTTTACCGCCGCAGCATAAGCAGCCATCAATCCGGAAGCTCCAGCTCCAACAACAATTACTTTTTTCATTATTACTAATTTTTGAAATTAAAATCGTCAGTTGAATACAAGTGATTGGTTTAAATAAAATATTTACAAGCAAATTCATCAAATTCAATCACTAAAATTTATGCATCAAATTACCATCAAACCTGTCAAACTGATTTTTTCAGCTCGTAAATCTGGGCAAAAATTTGAAATGTTGTGAGGAAAATAAAATTCTGCCAAATCTTCTTATTTTCCTCTCCATTCCTTTTAATCGGATGGCTTTCATCAATATAGAGCACTATAAAGAACAGCGAAAGCCGATTGGCTTTCGCTGATGCTTAGACCCTTATACAGGATAAACTTTATCGGCTCCATCAACAAGATTTTTGTCAACCCCGTCTTTTTGCGCCTTACGCCATTTAAAAAAGTTAAGCGCAACCTGCCCAAATACGGCATATGATAATACATCTTCTTCCTGTTCCAAATAATCTTTGATTTCATTTTTGAATTGATCATATTCCGGTTTAAGGTCATCAGCGGGACGATAAGTTATACGTTTTTCGTCACCAATACATTTCTTTATAACGGCAGAATCCGGCTCTGCAGGCAACTTTCCGTATTCACCGCGTAAAAGCCCCTTAAATTCTTTTGTAACCATTTTATAGCGTTCGCCAGCTATTACATTCAAAACCGCTTGCGTGCCAACAATTTGGCTGGAAGGCGTTACCAAAGGCGGATATCCACAATCCTTACGAACATTCGGTACTTCGGCAAGAACCTCGCCCAGCTTATCTGATTTATTTTGTTGCTTTAATTGTGAAATTAAATTAGAGAGCATTCCGCCCGGAACCTGATAAATAAGCGCATTGATATCAATCGATAAAACCTTCGGGGATAAGAACCCGTCCGCTTTTAATCTTTCCGCAACTTTTTTGAAATGATTTACAATCGGCAAAAGTTTTTGGATATCAATTCCTGTATCGTATGGCGTTCCGGATAAAGTTGCAACCAAAGGCTCTGTGGCAGGTTGACTTGTTCCATTTCCGAGAGGCGAAAGAGCGCAATCTACAATATCAACCCCTGCCTCGATTGCTTTTAAGTTCACCATATCTCCGGTGCCTGCTGTATTGTGCGTATGCAAATGTACTTTCGTTTCGGGCTTTAATTCTTTCTTTAATTTTGAAACCAAATCATAAGCCGTATAAGGCAAAAGCAAATTCGCCATATCTTTGATACAGATATTATCAGCCCCCATTCCTTCCAATTGCTTTGCAAGAGCTACAAAATATTCGGTTGTATGAACAGGGCTTGTGGTATAACTGATTGCCGCTTCGCAAATACCACCATATTTTTTTATGGCTTTCATGGAAGTTTCCAAATTGCGAGGGTCATTCAAAGCGTCAAAAACTCTTACAACGGTTACACCGTTTTCGATGGATTTTGCAACAAATTTTTCTACCACATCATCTGAGTAATGACGATATCCAAGCAAATTTTGGCCCCTCAATAACATTTGAATCGGCGTTTTTTTGAGGTGCTTTTTAAGAACACGCAATCTTTCCCAAGGATCTTCATTTAAAAAACGTAAACAAGAATCAAAGGTAGCGCCTCCCCATGCTTCCAATGAGTAATAACCTACTTCGTCTAATTGTTCCAAAACAGGAATCATTTCGTCTAAGCGCATTCGAGTCGCTGCCTGCGATTGATGTGCGTCACGAAGAATTGTATCCGTAATCAATACTTTTTTATTTTTAATAGTAGCCATTGTTAATCTCCGATAAAAAATCTAACCGACTCAACTTTTCTGAATTCAGAAAAGTTGAGTCTATTCTATTATTGCTTATTTTAACCGCCAAAACAAGCAAGTAAAAATCCTGCAGCAATCGCAGACCCGATGACCCCTGCGACATTCGGTCCCATAGCATGCATCAATAGATGATTACTGGGATCCTCTTCTCTGCCGACATCTTCAGATATTCGGGCTGCCATAGGTACTGCTGATACACCTGCTGATCCAATAAGAGGGTTGATTTTTCCACCTGAAAATTTGTTCATGATTTTTGCCATCAGCAAGCCACCCACTGTGCCGAAACAGAATGCAAACAGACCCAATGCTACGATGTATAAGGTTTCTAATTGCAGGAACGTTGTTCCAATCGCTTTACTGCCAACGCATACACCTAAGAAAATGGTAATTGTGTTCATTAAACCATTTTGCGCTTGGGAAGAAAGTCTTCCGACAACCCCGCTCTCCCGCATTAAGTTTCCTAACATCAACATACCTAAAAGAGGAATTGCATCAGGCAACAATAATCCAACAACAAGTGTCGTTAACAGCGGAAATATTATTTTTTCCAACTTTGTAACTTCTCGCAACTGCTTCATTTTAATAGAACGCTCTTTTTTCGTTGTAAGAAGCTTCATTATCGGGCGCTGTATAATAGGTATCAAAGCCATGTAAGAATATGCTGCAATCGCAATCGTGGCCAACAAATCTTCATTGGTAAACGAGGATAATGCGGAGGTAAGATAAATTGCGGTAGGCCCATCCGCACCCCCGATTATGGCAATGGAAGCAGCTGCAGCCGCATCAAATCCAAGGAAAACAGCACCTATCAACGTCATAAATACGCCAAGCTGTGCCGCGGCTCCGATCAACATACTTTTAGGATTGGCAATCATGGGACCAAAATCGGTCATGGCGCCTATACCAAGGAAAATCAACGGAGGATAAATAACATTCTCGACTCCGAAATAAAGATACCACAATAACCCACGGTTTGTGACATCCATATAAGCATGACTGATCAGTATTTCTGAACTTTCAAAAATAGTGCCTGTTTTTGTAACTGTTCCCGCTATATATCCTTGCAATGTAAAGAAAGTATTAAAATCAGATACAGACATCGTTGTTGTAACACCATTTTGTAATGCCTCAAATGACTCGTAGAGTGTTACCAATCCAGCGTCTGTGTTCAAATAACCATCTTTTAAGTAAATAGTTTTTTGGAAAATATCGCTAAAGTATACAGCTACATATTCTAGCGTTCCATCATCGTTCAAACCGGTTGTAAGCGCTAAATCCGGGGTTTCATATCTGCCCCAAATAATATTGGATGCTCCCGGGATATTGATAATAAACATACCAAAAGCGATCGGTAAGAGCAACAGTGGTTCAAATTTTTTTACTATTGCAAGATACATAAGAACAAAAGAAACGACCAGCATCACATAGTTTTGCCAGTTACCTTGTGCAAGGCCGGAGGCTTCCCATAAATTCTTAAACATCTCTCCAATGTTTATTCCTGATGATAATAACTGCATTGTTTAATCACCCCATCAGAGGATCACGGCAAGCAAAGCATTGGTTTCTACATTGTTGCCGACTGACGTTTTAAAAGAAATTTTTCCAGCGCAAGGTGCTGTTATGTCATTGTCCATCTTCATCGCTTCAAGAACAAGAACGGGTTGATCTTTTTTAACCGTCTCCCCTTCTTTCACCAAAAAGCTCTTAATAAGTCCCGGGAAAGGAGACAAAACTTTTTCTCCTTCCGCACTATTCGCTGTTGCGGGAGCCTGTGCCGAAGGTGCTTTCGCTACAGGTGCCGATACAGGTACTGTATTTACTGCTGTCTGATCAATACCAATTTCTTCAACAGCTACTTCATAATTTTTTCCTTCAATCGATACGATAAATTTCCGCATTTTAATTTCTCCTTTTATAATCTTTTAATCCGTCTGACTTTGAATTCGCATGAACTTGATTCTTCCTGATAATAAGCCGCAATAGCTGCAATGATTGCAACGCGCACATTTTCATTGATTTCATCTTCAGATGTTGAGGTTTCTATATTATCAATTTTTTCTTGTACACTAAGTTTTTTATTCTTTTGGGAAATGCCTATTTGCTTGATAAGTTTACCGCACCCCCAAACAAAAAAGATCAAGATACAAATCCCCAAAAATGTTACAGCGAATCCAAATAAAGCATAGATAAATGAATCAAGATACGATATTTCAGGAATAATGTTTCCCGTAACGCTGTCGTATTTTACCAATAAAGATAATGACATACATATCACCTCAATTATTTAATAAGCATCTGAAGAGATGCAACCAAATATTGTTTGACAAATTGAGGCTCAATAATATTATCGATTGCGCCGTTTTTCGCTGAATTCATTGGATCAGCTGTTTCTTCCGAATAACGTGCCGCAAGTTTCGATTTTTCAATATCTTTTTCTTCGGATAATTCTATTTCAGCACCGGCTAATGAGTCGAATAGTGAAATTTTTGCATCTGCAAACGCAAAATTATAGTCATACCCCATACTTTTGGACGCAAACAATGTATAGCCAAGACCGATTGCTTTTTTATATATAACCGATATCTTGGCGTTTTCCAGCAAATCATACGATTCCATCAATTTAAAAATGTTTTTCAAAACAGGGCTGTTGTTTGTTTCCAAATCCGATTTGATGCCAAGCGTGTTTACAAATGTAATAAAAGGCAAATTGTAATAAGCTGCAAATTCAACAAAAGAATTGATTTTGGAAATGTTAAGGGCATTTAAGCTAACACCATCGATTGAATCAAAAACGATTGCAGCCGCAGATATGCCGCCGATGCGCCCAAGAATACAACGAGTTTCCGGCGCTGTGTTTTTGTTTGTTTCAACAAAAGAATCTTTATCAAACACAGAAACTATTAGGTCGTCGCCGTTATATTCTTTATTTAATGCCAAACTAGGTTGATTTAAGTCCGAACCATTTTCAACAATCAATCCACCGTAATCAGGCAAAACATCCAATATCTTAAAAATATTAGCGCGGATCTCTTTAACGTCATTGCATTCAAAAGATACAAGATTTGTATTATTCAAGGCTTTCGCACCGCCAACTTCCTCTTTGGGCAGATTCTTTCCGCTCTTTGCTGAAATTACCAAGGGGCTGTCTGTTACAAGTACACTTTCTTTCATAAAAAATGTAAAATCCGAGTTTGCAGCCAAAAGCGCACTCTGTCCATAAAGGTCACCTTTCACAATCGCAAATTGAGGAACTACCCCATGTAATTTTGCTGATTTTGCTAAAATTGATCCAAGGCTATCCAATACGGAAATCCCTTCATCAATTTGTACTCCGTGACTGTTCAAAATATAAATAACAGGTGAGGAGTTTTTTTCTGCTAATTCAAGGCAACGCAAGATTTTGGCACAGTTTTCTTTGCCAATTCCGCCACTTCGGGTTTCAAAGTTTTGAGCAACTACATATATCGGATACCCGTCTATCGTTGCAAATCCGGCAACAACACCTTCCCCAGCCTCTTTTGCCTCATAAGTATCATTTTTTGAAAAGCTGAATCCAGACACTTCCACAAAGCTATCAGGATCGACAAGTTCGGAAACGGTGTTTCGAATATTTTTACTGGCCGCCAAGACTTCTTTTCGTCTCGCTTGTAACAATTTAACCTTGTCCATAATACCTCCATACAAAATAAGTTCCAAATATAACCAGTATATATTATACAGTATTCTGCTTAAAAAAGCAATTTTTTATCAGAAATAAAACATATTTTTGCCACAAAAATATCAAATATTATTAGAGAATTTTAAGTTAAAATATTTGATTGTATTTTTTTGTTTCTTTCTTTTAATTTCTTGCTTTTTTTCTTCTGATGTTGTATTATATATTAGTAATGTGTCTCCATAGTTAAACGGATATAACAAGCCCCTCCTAAGGTTTTGTTCTATCCATAAAGCATTGCCCAAAACGCACGTTTTTCGGGCAAAAATGCTGGATTTATGCTATTTTTCACGGGGCGGAAAAAAGTTGGTATAAATTTTGGTATAAAATTTTTCCGTGCAATAATTTTTGTCCCGTTCA